>JBGPYM010000141.1:0-7951 GCA_041493205.1 Bacteroidota bacterium | reverse complement strand
TTTATGAATTGCTCACCGGTCAACTCCCGTTCCGGGGTGATTTCGAGCAGGCGGTCATTCACTCCGTCCTGAACGAGGCGCCGAAACCGGTGTCGGCGCTCCGCAACGACGTCCCGCCAGAGCTCAAGAAAGTCATCGATCACGCACTCGCCAAGAGTCTCTCCGCACGCTATCAGAGCATGGACGAGGTGCTCCGGGATCTGAAGCCCCTTCAACCTGCCGGCGCCTCATCCGGCAAGGACGTTACGCTCAGGGTGCTTCTCCGGAGGCCGGCGTTTTTCGTCCCCGGGGCAATCATCGCCCTGGGCCTCGTCGCGTTGGTCGGCTGGTTGTCGTTTAGAACAGCCAAACACGATCTGGCCCGGCGCGATCTTCTTCCACAGATCGAGGCGCTGGTCACGGACATTCCCTGGACGGGCGAAGGCCCGAAACCGTGGATGGCGTTCGACCTGGGTGAACAGGTTCGACAGATCATTCCTGACGACCCCCTCTTCACATCGCTCCAGCCGAAATTCTCCCGCCGCGTCCGTATCGAATCGGAACCGGCGGGCGCAAAGGTGTATGCCAGGCCGTACGGAGATTCCACACATGCGTGGCAGTACTTCGGCACGACCCCCGTTCAGGAGGTCGGATTTCCGATCGGATTCTCCCAGGCAAAGCTGGAGGCAGAGAATTGCCGGACAACATACGATCTCGTCTGGAACCTCTCCATCGTGAGCGATACGATTCGTTTCGCCCTCCCCCGCACCGGAACCGTCCCCGATGAGATGGAATTCGTGGCAAAGCATGCAAGCGATTTTGATCAGGCAACGGCACCTTCCGGGCTTCACATGCCCGGGCTTGAACAGGTCCCGCCCGTCTCCACAGGCGATTTCCTCATGGACCGATACGAGGTCACCAACGCGGCCTACAAGTCGTTCATGGATGCCGGGGGTTACCGGAACCGCTCATTCTGGACGCAACCCTTTGTACAGAACGGGCATCTTCTGACGTGGGAAGAAGCCATGAAACTCTTCACCGACAAGACCGGGCAGGCCGGCCCCTCCACATGGGAGGCGGGAAGTTTCTCAAAGGGCGAAGAGGATTACCCGGTGACCGGTGTGAGCTGGTACGAGGCGGCTGCCTACAGCGTGTTTGCAGGCAAGAGACTGCCGTCGATCTATCACTGGGACAGAGCCGCTTTCACCTGGGCCAGCCCCATGATCGTGCCGCTCAGCAACCTGACGCGCAAAGACCCGATGCCCGTCGGGCGTTCAAAAAGCATGAACCGGTTCGGCATCTACGACCTCGCCGGCAATGCGCGCGAATGGTGCTCGACCGAGAGCAGTCGCGGCGGACGGTTTATCCTGGGGGGAGGATGGACCGACGCCGTCTACTCGTTCAACGACGCCTACGCGCAGTCCGAATTCGACCGATCCGAAACGAACGGGTTCCGTTGCATCAAAGACCTTTCGCAGGGAGAACATGCCGCCGAGACGGAGAAGCCGATTCAACTCCCGTTCCGCGATTTCCTTACCGAAAAACCGGTGAACGATGCGACATTCAGGCTCTTCCTTGACGAGTTCAGCTACGACCGGACTCCGCTGAACCCGGTCATCGAGGAAACGAAGGAGGGCGAAGAGTGGACCAGGCAGAAAATCTCGTTTACCGCCGCATACGGCAAGGAACGGATGACCGCCTACCTCTTCCTTCCAAAGCACGGGTCTCCTCCGTACCAGACGGTGATCTATTTCCCGGGTTCGGGGTCCATCCATACACGGTCAAGCGCATCGCTTGAACCCGGGCAAAGAGATTTTCTTGTCAGCAGCGGGCGTGCATTCATGTTCCCGGTTTATAAAAGCACCTATGAACGCGGGGACGATCTGACATCGGATTATCCCGATGAGACGATATTCTTCAAAGATCATGTGATCATGTGGGCAAAGGACTTCAGCCGGTCGATCGATTATCTGGAGACCCGCAATGACATCGATGCCCGGAAGATCGCCTACTTTGGCGCGAGCTGGGGAGGGTACCTGGGAGGGATTATCCCCGCAGTGGAGAAAAGAATCAAAGTGTCCGTGTTACTCGTTGCGGGAATCCTGTTTCAGCGGGCACGACCCGAGGCGGAACCGATCAATTACCTTCCCCACATCAAGGCTCCGGTGCTCATGTTGAACGGCAAGTACGATTTCTTTTTCCCATACGAGACAGCCCAGGTCCCGTTCTTCAAGCTCCTTGGAACGCCGAAGGACGAGAAGAAGCTCTTCGTGTACGATCGAGGTCATACCGTCCCGCGGACGGAGATGATCAAGGAAACGCTTACCTGGCTTGACCGGTTCCTCGGGCCTGTGGCAAAGAAATAAAAAAAACACCACAGAGGCACAGAGACACAGAGACACAGAGAAGAAATGAGAGCAATAGAAAGAAACAGAGAGAAATAGATGAAAAGTTCAAAAGCACTCCGTATCTGGCACGTGGGGAACTGGTGCATTCAACTCGGACACACCTACATCGAATCGCCATTCAAGTCGGAGAAGAAGGACGTGGAGATGGTGAACTACGCGCAACCGTTCGTGGACGCGCTGCGCGCCATCCCCGGCGCCGAGGTGGTTTCACAGCCGTCATGGGAACTGTACCACCTTTCGCCGGAGGCATTTGACGAGCGCCTTCGCTGGGCGACAACCATCGTCTTTGCCGACGTCGAAACCAAGTGCCTGATGCTCCACCCCGACTTCTTCAAGCGTTCTGCGTGGGGCGACACACCGCTCACATTTCCTGACCGGTTTGACATCCTGCGTGACTGGATAGCACGGGGAGGGCATTTCCATATGAACGGCGGGTGGTACAGCTTCGGGGGAGAACTCGGCAAGGGAGGATGGGGGCGCTCGCGCATTCACGACCTTTTTCCGGTCGTTTGTCTCCCGCATGACGACCTGATCGAATCGACGGCAGGGTTTGACGTCCGGTGCTCGATGCCGGACCACCCGATGGCCCGGAACATCGACTGGTCCACGCTTCCCCCCCTTCTCGGTTTCAATGAGACCAGCCTTCGTCCCGGTTCCGAAGCGGTCGTGGAAATCCGCAATGAGGAAGCGTGGTATCCGTTGCTTGCCTCCAGCACGCATAAGGCGGGACGCGTGACATCCTGGACCACGGGGGCAAGTCCGCACTGGGGGATCAACCTCATGAAGTGGAAACTCTACCCGCAATTCTGGCAACAGGTGTTCGGCCTATGAACTTCGGCATACTGGACTGGTGCGTGACGATTGTGTATCTCGTGGCAAGCGTCTGGCTCGGCATCTGGGTAAAGAAATATGTCGAAAACCTGGCAGGCTACATGGTGGCGGGGCGGAGGGTGAAGCTGTCCCTCGGCATTGCCACGTTTGTCGCAACGGAGTTGGGAACCGTAACGTTTGTGTATTTCGGCGAGATGGGGTACGTGGCCGGGTTCTCGGGATTCATTATTGGCATACTGGCAATGGTCGCCTATTCCACCGTGGGCAGGTCGGGCTTTATCATTGAAGGGCTGCGGCGGCGGGGCGTGATGACCATCCCGGAATTCTACGAGCACAGGTTCTCGCGGAAGGTGCGGCTTGTCGGCGGGCTGCTCCTATTCGCGGGCGGAGTGCTGAACATGGGGATCTTCCTCAAGTTTGACGGGATATTTCTCTCGGAGGTCATGGGGTTCGGACCGGGGGCGCTCGCCCTGGTCATGACGGTGATGCTTCTGGTCGTCATGGCATACACCATCCTCGGGGGGATGTTCTCCATCGTTGTCACGGACTATATGCAGTTCGTGTTCCTCTCCATCGGGATGCTTGTCGCGACCATCGCCATGTTCGTGCATATCAGTCCGGAACAGATGAGCACTGCTGTTGCCGCCACGCTCGGCACGGCGGGCGTGGATCCGCTTGCAAATCCCCGATTCGGGTGGACATTTGTGGTCTGGATCCTCATCAGCAGCGTTGCTGCGGGTGCCCTGTGGCAGCCGGGAACGTCGAAGGCGCTCTCCTCGGAAAGCCCGGCCGTTGCCAAGAAAGTGTTCTTCTGGACGGGGTTGACGTTTTCCGGGCGTGCAATGATCCCGATACTCTGGGGAGTGGCTGCGCTCGCGTATTTCGGTCCGGGCCAGGGGACGGCCGCGGCGATGCCCCGGCTGATGGGTGCCATCGTTCCTACGGGGTTCCTGGGCCTTCTGGTCGCCGGGCTTCTTGCCGCTTCAATGTCCACGTACAGTGCCTACCTTCTCGCGTGGAGCTCCGTCGTCACGCGGGATGTCATTGCGTGCACGCGCCCGAAGGACTTTCCGGAAGCGACCACCGTGTTGCTCACCCGCATTGCCGCGGGAATCATAGGAGTGTTCCTGTTGCTGTTCGGACTCTGGTATGCCATTCCTGATACCGCCTTCCAGTACCTGTATCTCACCGGAACGATGTACACATCCGGTGCGCTGGGGTGCGTAGCGGCAGGGCTTTACTGGCGGCGGGCGAATAACGTCGGGGCGTACTCGGCCCTTATACTCGGGGCAATCACACCGGCCGCATTTCTCCTGCTTGAAAAATCGCGTGACGTGCTCCCCGGCTGGCTCCACTTCATCACGGACGTCAACATTGCGGGTCTTCTCAGCTTTTTCCTTGCCGCCCTGGGGATGGTGATCGGTTCGCTTGTTTCCCAGCGCATTTCTCCACCGAGAATCATGTCAGCGGAGGTGCAGCAATGACTGAAGGGGCGCTTACCTGGTTCATATTGTATGGGGTTGCCACACTCCTCTTTTTCGGCATAGCGGTCGTGGTGGCCATTCGAGGGATTGGGGAGTTGAAGGACTTGCTGAAAAGGTAACACCGGCGGGGACGCCGGCGCTACTGCCGATCAAATCGTTGGGGCTTGAAGAGGAAGAAGGTGCGGAAGACGCGGAAGACCAGGTAGACGAGAAAGCCAAGCGCGGAAAAGTAGATGTAGAATTCACGGTTGTCGGTGCCGAATGAGAAGATCTTGAAGAGCGTCAGGAAGCTCGCGCACAGAATGTAGATCGGCCCCATGTTGAACAGTTCCCCCGCCTCCGTCCGGCGCAGCTGCCGGATCCCGTCCGTCGTCACGTGGCGTTCGCGCGAACCAAGCCAGATGATGTTCTTGATCTGAAACGGGTTGCCGTTGGCTGACTTGAGGATTTCGCGTTCATAGAGTTCAGGATCAACCACCCTGGTGCCAGATACCTCGAAACAGTGCCTGATGAGGCGAGTCGCGGCCGCGTCATCGAGGGGCTCGAGCTCGATCCTTGCAAACGATGACCAGATTTTCGTGAATTGGCCCGCCGATTTGACGCGGACAACCGCAGCGCAGAGAACCGAAGCGCCCAGGAGATCCTCAAGAAACTGTTGATGGGCGGCCGTTATCCTGTCCAGACTGTCGAAGAAGATCATGAGGGGCGGCCGAGCCGCGCGCACGCTTGTAACAAGGATTTCCTGAGTCCGGACGCTTCCGAGTTTCGTGAGTTGTTTCTTCACCTCGGGCCATGGTTCCCTGGCGGGCTCGGGTGGAGAGAGGTGAAGCAAACCCATGCCAAGGAGGGACTGGGCCAATTCCCTGAGGCAGTCTCCCATCGGGTTTGCGCGGTTCACCGTGACGATCCGGTCGTGTCCGGCACCGAGTCTGAACCACAGATTTCCCTTCAGGGAATTGATGCGACGCGGGGAGAGGTCGATCCGCCGCGCATTCCCCTGGAGGACAGCGATAGCCTCCTGCATCAACCTGGACTTCCCCACTCCCCTCGCCCCTGTCATGAGCGTGTGTTTACCCTGTCCGAGATTGGCAACGAGCTGACGCAGTTCTTCCTCCCGCCCGAAAAAAGCCCTGTCTTTCCGGACGTCCATGTTCACCACTTTTTGATCAGGACGGCAACGCGGAGCCTGCCATTGTGATTTTCCTGCCTGATATCTGCAACGATTCCGAGGACGGGGGCACGGAGCTCACACCTGTCGCGTGCGGCTTTTTCACGGATCGCGAGCAGCTCATTTTCCACCGTGAGCTTATGGATGCCAACCCCGAATTTTGAGCGAAGAAGCTGCCCGGCCTGAACCGCTTTCATGGTTTCCCCCCTCGAGAAGCGAAACCGCATTCCGGCCTTTCGGGGAGCATCGTCCGTCACAAATCCCCTGCTGGTGAGGTCGAGCGAAGCATTCAGTGCAAGAGAATCTTCGATGAACGCATCCTGGGCACGCTGTATTTTCACCTGAAGGTCCGACAGTTTGATCTTGAGTTCCTTCAGGAGGGCCGCGATCTTTTCGTTGTTCAAAGTTATCCTGGCCTGCGCATCGAGGGCAGCGCCCCATCTTGCCAGCACCTGCTCCGGCCAGACAGTGTCTCCTTTCGCGCAGAGGAGCACGATCGGTTCTTTCTCATTCGCTTCAAATCCCGCATGGAAGAAGAGAGCGCCCTGTTGGCCGCTGGAGAGCATGGGCAAAGCCTCCGATTTTTCATCCTCCCTGACAAGCGTTCTGAGCGTCAGGGTTCCTTTCGAGATAAAGACACTCTCAAGCTGCAATTCCCTTATGTCGTTGACCGAGGCGTAATTGAACCTGAGGGTTCCCGACGACCCTGTCACGGGGGCGAACAGCGGCCCCTCCTGCGGAATCGTGCAATGGTCGGGCGTGGTCAGCTCTCCGAACAAGAGGCTCTCCACCGTCGAGTCGCAATATGATTCGACCTGTGCCAGGGGAAGATTTTCCATGTTGACCCGGCGGATGACGACTCTGACCGGGTCGCCCCGTTCGCAGAGAGCGCTTTCGGTCACGTATTCCGCCTGATATTCATTCCCCAGCGAGTGGAGTCGGCCATCGTCGCCCCTGAAGAGAAGCGTATGGTTGTTCAACGCACCCGCTATGTCGAACCGCCCCTCGACATGTTCCTTCGTCAGGAGGTTATGGCCGCTCACCCGTGCATGGACGATGCAGGAACGGGAGAATTCGTTGTAGTCGCGGACGGCGGATTCGATGTTCTTTTGCGCAATCCGTACGAAGCGCTCATATCCCTCGCTGGCGACGAGATACGTGGGGATGCATCCGATGAGAAACAGCAGTCCGAGAACTTTATCGAGCTTCGAGCCGGTCTGCGTCCTGTAGCGGGAGGGGTGATTGACCTCGAAGGGGAAGACGCACCGGACGGATGAGAACGGGTAGAACAGCTTTACGCCGGTGACCGTCATGGTGTCGAGGAACGGGTGGCTCGCGTATCCCGCGAGGAAGCAGACATAGAGGTCCCTCTCCACGACGAGGAGAGGGAACAGGAGAAGGGCGAGTCCGGCGACGCACAGAACAGAGTGTGTGAACGTCCGGTGGCCGAACTTCCGTTCGATCGCCAGGGAGAGTGCGGGGAATTACAACATAAAGACCGGCCGGGGCGGGATGGTTGACGTGGAGTTCGTTGTCCAGTACCTGCAGCTGAAACATGGCAAGGAGTTCCCGGATATCCGAAACACCAATACCCTTGCCGCACTCAAGGCGATGAAGTCATCCGGGATACTTTCGGAAATACAGGCAGACGGGCTTTTGAATGGTTACAAGTTTCTGCGCCGGCTGGAAAACAGGCTCCGCATCATCCACGACTATTCCATGAACGACCTGGGCGGATCGACGGAGTATCTGAACAAGCTGGCCCGTCGCCTCGGTTACGACCCAAAACTGCAGGATCCCGGCAAGGCCCTTATGCAGGAGTACGAGAAGTTCACTCGCGCGGTACGAAACGTGTACGAGTCCGTCATGGGCTGCGGTGCCTGAACAAGCTCGGCTCTACGCAGGACCGTATTCCTTCAAAAAGTTTTTCTCTGCCTCGATATGTTTGTTCTCCTCCAAGAGTGAGAAGAACAGCCCCGATATTTCCGGATCAAAGGTAGACTCCTGCATCCCCGCCATAATTTCCACCGCCTCAGCCATGGGGTAGCTTTTCCGGTACGGGCGGTTGCTGGTCAACGCAT
>JBGPYM010000183.1:0-6595 GCA_041493205.1 Bacteroidota bacterium | reverse complement strand
TACCAGCGCCGGCTCGTCGTACGTCGTCAGAATGGTCCGTACCTCCCGCTCCAGTTCATCAGTTGTCCGGACGACGCAGGAGTCATAGACCCCCTTGCTCGATCCTTCATGGAGCGGCTTGACGATCGACGGAAACCTCACCCGCAGGTCGTCGAAGTCATCCATCGATGCGATCACCCGGAACGGCGCGGTCGGGATCCCGTGGAAGGCCAGCACCTCCTTGGCCCGGGACTTCTCAAGGCAGATGCCGAGCGTGAGCGGATCGGAGCCAAGGTACGGGATGCGGAGCATCTCCAGCATCGCCGGGATCTGCGATTCGCGCGACGGACCGTGAAGTCCTTCTGCGATATTAAATGCGAAAAAAGGCTTGATTTTCCTCAGTTTTTCGAATGCTTCTTCGTTTGCCTCGACCAGAACGACGTCGAACCTCTCGCTGAGAGCTTCGCGCACTGCGTTGACGGTGTCCATTGTATCCCACTCCGCATACAGGTCGTTCGACCGGTGTGCGGCATCCACTCTCACGATGGGTGGAGGCGATGAGGGGTGCGTGACGGAGTTGGTGCCGGGTGTTTCGCTTGCGGTGGGTTGCGAAGACTTCGGTGCGCTGACCGATGCGAGAGGTGACTGTTCCGACTTTACGTTGTAGACGAGAGCGATCGTCTCAGAGAACTGTGGTGCCTGCGGAGATGGGAGATCCAGAAAAACTCCAAACTGTTCGACTGACTCAACTGCTTGAGTGTTAATATAACCAATTTCGTTTCGATGTCAAGAAAAAAGTGCATTTCTGACCTGCTTTGAGTGAGGTCAGTCACCCTTCCGGCACGGAGATTGCTGGGGGAAGAAACGAGAGGAAAGAGATGAGAGCAGAGAGAAAAAAGAATTGAGAAAAAAACTTCAGCCTACTGTGAGAAGCGACATCTCGTCGCTTGCGCGTGTGCGAAGGTGGAGTGAGAGTGCGCGATGATCGGACTGCGCGAGCAGCGGATCGTTTTCCACGAGCGCGAACGCATCCGCGCGCGCATCGTTCAACAATGCGGTGTCCGTCAGAATGTCGGCAACTCTGAACGCGGGGATGCCGCTCTGCCGTGTGCCGAAAAAATCCCCGGGACCGCGGAGCCGGAGATCAGTTTCCGCGATGACGAACCCGTCCGTCGTCTGCACCATCGCGGCGAGGCGCTGCTCCGCGAGACGCTGCTGATCGAGCGCGAGTCTGTCCGCTTCCCTTCCCGGAACGCGCTTCGCTGCACGCGCGAGCCATCCCTTCGTCATCATAATGCACGTGGACTGATCGCTCCCGCGGCCGACGCGTCCACGCAGCTGGTGCAGCTGTGCAAGTCCGAAATGTTCCGCATTCTCAATCACCATGACCGAAGCATTCGGCACATCGATCCCCACCTCGATCACGGTGGTTGCGACCAGGATGTCAAGTGCGCGGCTTGTGAATTTCCGCATCACGTCGTCGCGCTCCGCGCCCGGGAGTCGCCCGTGCATGAGCCCGAGACGGAATCCGGGGAACACCTCTTTCTGCAGGTGATTGAAATGAACCGTCGCCGCTTTGAGGTCGAGCTTCTCCGATTCCTCGATCAGGGGATACACAAAATACGCCTGGCGTCCCGCACGGATCTCGCCCCGTACAAATTCCGCCACGCTCTCCCATTCGCCGTCGCTCCGGAGGAGGGTCGTCACGGGCCTGCGCCCCGCGGGGAGCTCGTCGATCACCGAAACGTCAAGGTCACCGTAGAGGGTCAGTGAAAGCGTACGCGGGATCGGTGTTGCGGTCATCACGAGTACATCCGGATTGCTCCCCTTGCCGCGGAGCGATGCACGCTGCATGACGCCGAACCGGTGCTGTTCGTCGATCGTGACGACTCCCAGCCGGTTGAACTCGACATCTTTTTCAAACAGGGCATGCGTGCCGACCACGATCTGTGCCGAGCCCTCGCGGATTTCTCCCAGAATTGCACGGCGTGGCGCGGATTTCTGAGCGCCCACCAGCAGCCTGATCGTTACCGGCAGGCCGTGCAGCAGATGCGAGAGCGTGGCAAAATGCTGCTCCGCCAGCAATTCCGTCGGCGCCATGAACGCCGCCTGGTAGCCGTTTTCAACAGCGATGAGCATTGCGCACAGCGCCACAATCGTCTTCCCGCTCCCCACGTCGCCCTGCAGGAGACGATTCATAGGGCGGGGCGATTCCATGTCCCGTGAGATCTCATTGATCACACGAACCTGGGCGCGCGTCAGCGAAAACCTGAGCGAATCGACGAGATCCCGTGCAAGTCGTGATTTCGGAGAGAACGATATGCCTTCGTTATCGGTTTTTGTCCTTAGTCTTTTCAGCGCCAGCTTGAGCTGAAACAGGAAAAGCTCCTCATACTTCAATCGTTTGAGGCCGTTCTGGAGCTCATCGAGCTCTTTAGGAAAATGGACTGAGGTAAGGGCCCGGGAGAAAGGGATGAGGCTCCGGGCAGCTATAATAGAGGCCGGGAGCAGCTCGGGGAGGGCATCCCCATATGTATGGAGTGCCGCGTCGATCACTCTGCGAAACCCCCCGCTGTCCAGCCCCACGCGTACCAGTTCCTGGCCCGAGGGGTAGAGCGGGACAAGCCCGCCCGTATGGAGCGTGTTGAGCCAGCGCGTTCCGGAGGGGTCTGCTTCCCCTTCTCCTGCCGGCGGGGTTATCCGGTCGATATCCGGATGGATCAATTGAAGGATCGTGCCGTAAAACGAGGGTTGCCCGGAGACGGCGAGCGTTTCCCCGATGTGGAACATCTGTTTCCAGTAGTGGACGCCTCCGAACCAGAGACACTGAAGCGAGCCGGTGGGGTCTGCGAGGACAAGCACGAACCTCGATTTTTTCCCCACGCCGAGGACCCGGAAAGAGCGGACCTCGCCGACGACGGTATATTCCTGGCGGAGCGTGGTTTCCTCGTCCACCGCAAGGGCCGATGGGGGGCGGGATGCAAGAGCACGAAGCGCAGCCACAGTAACAATCGTCGTCCTGTCAAGGTACCGGCGAGGGACATGGAGCAGGAGATCGTAGACGGTCCGGATGCCGAATTGTGCAAGCACGGCTGACTTTTTCGGGCCGATGCCCCTGACATACTGCACGGGGGAAGAGAACGGATCGGAGGGAATGACGGGGGATTGCATGTTGGCCCCAAGATACGGCCTCATGGGGGGAGTGTCAAGATGAGCCGGCCGGGAGATTTCTGTTGTCTCTTAGGCCCAAACGTCGTATCTTTTCCCGCAATAATCCCCCGTTCGCTCTTGAAGACCACAGGGACCGATTGGAACAACATCTTGCGCTTGTCCTTCCCCAGATTCCCAGCCTCCGGGAAATCGTCATCTGGGGAGGGTACATCGGCCTCTTTGCAATTATTTTCGCCGAGACGGGACTTCTGATCGGTTTTTTTCTCCCCGGCGACTCCCTGCTGGTAACCGCGGGCCTGTATGCGGCCGCGACAGGGGAGCTTGACCCGGCCATCCTCATCGCCGTCCTCAGCGTGGCAGCAGTCAGCGGCGACGCCACCGGCTACTGGATCGGCCTCCGTGCCGGGCATTCACTCTATGCCAGACCGCAATCCCGCTTTTTTCGCCGAGACCACCTCATAAAGACGCGGGAGTTCTACGAAAAGTACGGCGGGATCACCATCGTTGTCGCACGATTCATGCCGTTTGCGCGCACGTTTGCGCCGGTGGTCGCCGGGATCGGGGAAATGAGGTACCGCCGCTTTGCTCTCTTCAACATTTTCGGCGGTGTCGGATGGGTTGTCAGCATGACCCTTCTCGGCTTCTACCTTGGCACCGCCATTCCGGGCATCGAGGAGAAGATAGAATACGTCATCGGCATCGTCGTGCTTATTTCGATACTCCCCATGTTCGTTAAATATGCTCATCACCGGCTGACATCGAAAGCCCGGCATTCCTAAACAATCATTATCCAGAGGGAAACCTATGGGAAACCCGCTCTTCGAACGAAAACCCCTGAGCCTGTTGCTCGAGGAGATGAGGGGAGAGAACCGCCTGCGGCGGGTGCTCGGTCCAGTGACCCTGACCAGTCTCGGGGTGGGCGCGGTTATCGGCACAGGGATCTTCGTCCTGACGGGGGTTGCCGCTCATGACAAGGCGGGTCCCGGACTGATCCTCTCATTTGTGGCGGCAGGAATCGCCTGCATCTTCGCCGCCCTCTGTTATGCCGAATTTGCGTCCATGGTTCCGGTCGCCGGGTCGGCATATACGTATGCCTACGCAACCCTCGGTGAACTCTTCGCGTGGATCATCGGGTGGGATCTTGTCCTGGAGTACGCCGTGGGGTCGTCAACCGTGGCACATGGGTGGTCGGCGCATTTCCAGGACCTCCTGAGGAGTTTCAACATCCATATCCCCTACGCGTTCGGGAACGCTCCATTCGACTTCGACCCCATGGCGCACACGTTCATCTCCACGGGGGCGTACTTTGACGTTACGGCTATTCTGATCACGTTCATCATCACAACAGTCCTGGTCATCGGTATCCGCGAAAGCGCGAGGTTTAATGCGGGGATGGTGATGGTGAAGCTTGCGATCGTTCTCTTTGTGATCGTCGTCGGGGTGTTTTACATCAATCCGGAAAACTGGCAGCCGTTTGCGCCGTTCGGGTACACCGGCATCAGCTTTTTCGGCCACACGCTGATCGGACAGACGAGTGCCGGCGGGGCGCCGCTCGGGGTGCTTGCGGGCGCCGCGGTGATCTTTTTTGCCTATATCGGATTCGATTCCGTCTCCACGCACGCAGAGGAAGCGAAAAATCCCCGAAGAGACGTGCCGATCGGCATCATCGCATCCCTGATCATCTGCACGATCCTGTACATCCTTGTGTCCGCCATCATCACCGGCATGGTCCGCTATGACAGGATCGACATCAACGCTCCCGTCGCAGTTGCCTTCCGTGATGCGGGGCTCCCCTGGGCAGCCCGCCTGATCGACGTCGGCGCGATTACCGGCATCACCTCGGTGCTCCTGGTCATGATGCTGAGCCAGCCGCGTGTCCTTCTTGCGATGGCGCGCGACGGCCTGGTGCCCACCGGATTCTTCGGGGCGGTGCATGAAAAATTCCGTACTCCGTACAAATCGACGATCCTCACGGGCGTTTTTGTCTCACTGATGGCGGCCTTCCTCCCGTTGAGAATTCTCGCCGAGCTGACCAACATCGGTACCCTGCTCGCATTCACTATTGTCTGCGCGGCAGTCCTCATCATGCGCGTGAAGCATCCGGAGGCCGAACGTCCGTTCCGTGCGCCGTTCGTCCCGCTGGTGCCGATCCTGGGCATCATCTCCTGCCTCATCCTGATGTTCTCGCTGCCCGAGGAAAACTGGTGGCGGCTCATCATCTGGCTTGGTCTCGGGTTTATCATCTATTTCAGTTACGGACGCCGGCACAGCGTTCTGGCGAAGATGCGCGCGGCCGGAAAAACTTACTAAACAACTGACGGCCACCCCCATGGACACACCGGCACTCCAGGAGCAGGGCGCGGGCGGCGACACCGGCGGATTCAAGCGCGAACTGCGGCTGTACGATGGCACCATGCTCGTGATCGGCTCCATGATCGGCTCGGGCATTTTTATCGTGAGCGCGGACATCGCGCGGACCGTCGGGTCCGGCGGATGGCTGCTGGTCGTGTGGCTGATCACCGGACTCATGACCGTGACCGGCGCGCTTGCATACGGCGAGCTTGCCGGCATGATGCCGCGCGCGGGCGGGCAGTACGTCTATCTGCGCGAGGCATACAATCCCCTCGTCGGGTTCCTGTACGGATGGACATTCTTCCTGGTCATTCAGACCGGCACCATCGCCGCCGTCGGCGTGGCGTTTGCGAAATTCACCGCCGTGCTCTTCCCGGGCCTGGGAGATGCGAACGTTCTCCTGCACCTCGGCTTTGTCAAGATCACCGCCCAGCGCCTTGTCGCTATCGCGAGCATTCTGGTCCTGACTGCGATCAATTCGCGGGGGATTGTCGGGGGCAAGACCATTCAGAACGTGTTCACGACTGCGAAGACCGGAGCGTTGTTCGTGTTGATCGTCACCGGTCTTGTGGCAGGGGCATCGCTGGGCTATTTTGCCGTGAATTTCAGGAGCTTCTGGGACGCAGTCACCGTCTATTTTTCCGACGGCGCCCTGCGGGCAAATACGCTCTCCGGCGTCGGTCTCCTGGGAGCACTTGGGGTCGCGATGGTGGGCTCCCTCTTTGCGAGCGACGCCTGGAACAACGTGACGTTCACCGCGGGTGAAACGGTCAACCCGAAGCGGACAATTCCTCTGAGCCTTGCTTTCGGCACGCTGAGCGTCACCGTCCTCTATCTCCTGGCAAACGTCGCCTACCTGGGAGTGCTGCCGCTGTCAGGGCACCCCGCGGGGGCGGATGTCATCGGACGCGGGATACAGTTCGCGGCAGACGAGCGGGTCGGAACCGCTGCGATGACGGTCATTCTCGGTCCCGCTGCGGCCACGGTGATGGCCGTGCTGATCATGGTGTCGACCTTTGGATGCAACAACGGGCTTATTCTCTCCGGAGCCCGTGTGTACTATGCGATGGCGAAGGACGGTCTGTTCTTCCAG
>JBGPYM010000205.1:0-5839 GCA_041493205.1 Bacteroidota bacterium | reverse complement strand
GCCAATCCGAACAACCCGACAGGAACCATATTCACGAAGGCCGAATTTGACGCGTTCATCGCTCATGTCCCGCCCCACGTCCTGATCATCCTGGACGAGGCGTATTTCGAGTATGCCCGGCGCGCGCCCGACTACCCTGATTCGATGTACTACCGGTACGACAACGTGATCACCCTGCGTACCTTTTCCAAAGTGTACGGGCTTGCGGGCATCCGCATCGGGTACGGCTTCGCACACGATGCGCTGATCGCCAACCTTCTGAAGGTCAAGCTCCCGTTCGAACCGAGCACGCCTGCGCAGGCAGCCGGCATCGCCGCTCTCGGCGACACGGAATTCCTTGAGCGGACGCTGGCAGTCAACGAGGCCGGCAAGCGTTCGCTCATTCCCGCCCTCAACGCTCTCGGGTTCGTCACCGTGCCGACCGAAGCGAATTTTGTCTGCATCCCCCTGGAGAGCGAATCGGCAGTCGACGAGCTCTACCAGGGACTTCTCAGGCTCGGCGTGATCATCAGGCCCCTGAAGGCATTCGGTCTCCCCCACTGCGTGCGCATTACGATCGGGACGGAAGAGCAGAACGGGGAACTGACGCAGGCGCTGGCGAAGTTGAAGAATACGCGGAAGAACGCGGTCGTGTCGTGAGCTATCCCGGGGATATCCTATGAACGACTTTCTGCCGATCAATGGTACGGACTACGTCGAGTTCTACGTAGGAAACGCGCGACAGTCGGCGTATTATTACCGGAGCGCTTTCGGCTTCTCGCTCGTTGCGTACGCGGGCCCGGAGACCGGGCTGCGCGACCGCGTTTCGTACGTGCTCCAGCAGGAGAAGATCCGGTTTGTGCTGACCACGCCCCTCTCCCCCGAGAGTGCGCCCGCAGCGCACATCGCGCTGCACGGGGACGGCGTTCGGGACATCGCCCTCTGGGTTGATGACGCGGAGTCTGCCTACCGCGAGACTACCAGCCGGGGCGGCCGCGGCGTGATGGAGCCGACGGTCCTCAGCGACGAACAGGGTACGGTGAAACGCTCGGCCATCGCCGCTTACGGCGATACGGTCCATTCGTTCGTCGAGCGGAAGAACTACCGGGGGGTCTTCCTCCCCGGCTTCAAGGCGGTACCGGTTCCCGACCTGATTGCGCGCCCGGCGGGACTGAAGTACGTCGACCACATGGTGGGGAACGTTGGCTGGGGGGAGATGAACGCATGGGTCAAGTTCTACGAGACTGTCATGGGGTTTCGGCTGTACCAGCACTTTGACGACAAGGATATCAGCACGGATTACTCCGCGCTGATGTCCAAGGTGATGGCAAACGGCAACGGACGGATTAAATTCCCTATCAACGAGCCTGCGCACGGAAAGAAGAAATCGCAGATCGAGGAGTATCTCGAATTCTACAAGGGACCGGGCGTCCAGCACATCGCTTGTGCAACGGACAATATTATTGGCACCGTCGCGACGCTTCGCCGGCAGGGCGTGGATTTTCTCCGCGTCCCGTCCTCCTACTACCAGGAGCTTGAGAGCCGCGTCGGGACCATCGACGAGCCGGTTGATGAACTGGAAAAACTGGGCGTCCTCGTGGACCGGGACGACGAAGGATATATGCTCCAGATATTCTCAAAACCTGTCGAGGACCGGCCGACGCTCTTTTACGAGGTCATACAGCGCAAAGGGAGCAAGAGCTTCGGGAAGGGGAACTTCAAGGCCCTCTTTGAAGCGATCGAACGGGAGCAGGCGCTCCGCGGCAATCTCTGACCCCTTACCCGGATGAAACTCTGCACATTTGAGGTCGCGACGTCGCTGGGGAGGCACCGGCGGTTCGGTGCTGTCATCCCGCAGGGGATCGTCGACATGAACTTTGCCTGCGCCTGGCACCTCGCCCACAAGGGGGAAGTCCGGCCGTATGCGCTGGCGGACGTCCTGGTTCCCGACTCACTCCTCGGCTATCTCGAAGGGGAGCAGACCTCGGAGGGATTCGCTCAGGCGAGCCTGCTGTCGCTCAGCGAATAGCTGAACGGAGGAAAAACTCCCCTGGGCCCCAACGACGAAACGCTCGTGTACCCGGCCACCGCTGTCCGCCTGCGCGCGCCGCTTCCCGAACCTGCATCGGTGCGGGACTTTTACGCATTTGAGGCGCACGTGAAGAAAGGGTTCGAAAAACGGGGTGAGCCGATGCCGAAAGAGTGGTATGAGATTCCCGTGTATTATACCAGCGGCCGGCAGAATATCATCGGCCCCGGGGATGACGTCATGTGGCCCTCGTTTACGGAGAAATTCGACTACGAGCTCGAAATCGCTTTCGTCATCGGAAAGGCCGGCCGGAACATCAGCGCTGCGCATGCCCGCGAGCATATCGCGGGATTCACCGTCATGAACGATTTCAGCGCCCGCGACATCCAGCGGAAGGAGATGCAGGTCCGGCTCGGCCCCGCCAAGGGAAAGGACTGGTGTACGAGCATCGGGCCTGTCCTTGTCACCACGGATGAAATCGGCGATCCGTACGCGCTCGCCATGAGCGCACGTGTCAACGGCGAGGAATGGTCGCAGGGGAACACCGGCTCGATCCACTGGAAATTCGAGCAGATGATCGAATTCCTTTCCAAAGATCAGACCCTGCACCCGGGCGATCTGATCGGTTCGGGCACCGTCGGTACGGGGTGCGGACTCGAGCTCGACCGCTGGGTCCAGCCGGGCGACGTGATGGAACTTGAAATCGAAAAGATCGGCGTGCTGCGCAACCGCGTCATCAAGGACAGCCCGCGGTGACGCTTCAGACACGAATGACCGTCCACTCTCCAGGAGGATGAACGCATGTATCCGTTGAAAAAAGGCAAGACCGCACAGCAAGCGCATGTCGGTCTGCCGCAGGGAACATTTGAAGAGGAGCATGGACGGAAGGGGTTTTACGGGAAATCGGCCCATCTGTATCATGCACATCCTCCCACGGGATGGATCCGGTTCGAGGGAAAACTCCGCCCGCATTGCATCGACTGCAACAAGCTCACGCCGACCGACCAGAAGGATCCCCGGGGCTCTCCGGTCCCTTTCCTCGGCAACAACGACGTCCGCCTCTCCATCTCACGCCGCTCCGCCGCAATGCCGTTCTACTTCCGCAATGCCGACGGCGATGAGCTCTACTTCATCCACAGGGGGAGCGGCACGATCGAGACCGATTTCGGACCGATGGCATACGAAAAAGGGGACTATATCAACATCCCCCGGGCCGTCACCTATCGTGTGGTCCCTTCAACGACGGACAATTTCTTTCTCATCATCGAATCGAAGACCGAGTTCGAACAGCCGGAAAAGGGGCTCATCGGTCAGCACGCACTGTACGACCCCGGCGTGATCGTCACGCCGGAGCCGGCGCCCGATCTGACCGACAACCGGGAGTGGGAGATTCGCATCAAGGTGGAGGAGGAGTTCTCCAGCATCTTTTATCCGTTCAACCCGATCGACGTGGTCGGCTGGAAGGGGGATCTGACAGTCTGGAAGATCAACATGCGGGACATCCGCCCCGTCATGAGCCATCGGGCACACCTTCCTCCGAGCGCGCATACGACGTTCGTGACCGAAGGCGCGGCCGTGTGCAGCTTCGTTCCGCGCCCGCTCGAGGAGGATCCGGAAGCGCTCAAGGTGCCGTTCTTTCACCGGAACACCGACTACGACGAGTTCATTTTTTATCATGACGGGAATTTCTTCAGCCGCGACAACATCGTGCCGGGCATGATAACGCTCCATCCGCGGGGTATCCACCACGGACCTCACCCGAAGGCCCTCGCGGGCCAGGGAAAGAAGACGCACACGGAAGAATATGCCGTCATGCTCGACGGGCTCAACCCGATTCACCTGCTCCCCGCGGGTGAACAGGCGGAGTGGAAGGACTACTGGAAGAGCTGGATGGCCACCCCATGACCATCGTGCCAGCCGATCAGGATCCGCGGGACATCTACAGGCTGCTGGTGGGCGTGATCATCCCCCGGCCGATCGCTTTTGTTTCTTCGCTGAGCGCAGACGGAAAGCGCAACCTCGCCCCGTTCAGTTTCTTCACGGCCATCAGCGCCAATCCCCCCGTGATATGCTTTTCGCCGCTGATCCGCGGCACGGACGGGGCGCACAAAGACACGCTGAGGAACATCGAAGCGACGAAGGAATTTGTGGTCAATATCGTTTCCGAAGAGTTTGCCCGGCAGATGAACGTCTGTTCGGCCGACTACCCGCCCGAGGTGGATGAATTCGTCGAGTCCGGCCTCACCCCGGTCCCCTCAGAGAGCGTCGCTCCCCCCCGTGTCGGGGAATCGAAGGTGTCGATGGAGTGCCGCCTGATGCAGGCCATTCATGTCAGTGCGAAGCCCCTCGGCGGAAGCATTATCCTGGGCGAGGTGGTGCGGTTTCACGTGCGGGACGGCCTGATAGAAAATTTCAAGGTGGATCCGGAGGGTCTCCGGGCAATCGCGCGCATGGGCGGATCCACATACATCCGTACCACCGACAGGTTCGAAATGCCGCGGCCGGCTCTTCCCGGCCGCTGACCGGTTCTTTGAGAGTATCGAATCAAGGCACAGCATGCCAGACTTTCCGCCCGCTCTTTCGGAGAAAATCACGAGCGCCCGCTCCGTCGGCGGCGTCCCGTCCTCGGAACGTCTGGTCCCCTACCGCAACATCGGCGACCTGCTCGCCGCACACGCCGACACGTACGAAGACAAGCCCTACCTCATTTTTTACGCCGACGACGGACCCCGCCGGGAGTTTTCCTACCGGGAGTTTTACGAGGAGGTGTGCAAAACTGCCAACTACCTCCGCTCTTTCGGCATCGGACACGGCGACAGGGTCGCCACCCTGTCCTATAATCACTGCGATGCGGTCATACAGTACTTCGCCGTTTTCTTCCTCGGCGCCGTGCTGGTGCCGGTGAATGCCGGCGAGGACGACCGCCGCATCGCGTATGTGCTCGGGCACTCGGGGGCAAAGCTCGCATTCGTTCGTGACGTGTACCTCGGCCGGCTCCAGGCCATGCGCGGAGACCTTCCCGCCCTGAAGACGGTCGTTCAGTCGGGCAAGCGGGTGTCACCGGACCTGCCGCATTTTCAGACCGATGTACCGAAGTTCCCGCCCCGGTGCGTCCCCCCTGCGCCTCCCTCCCCCGACAGCGAAGCCCTCATCGTGTACACGTCGGGAACAACCGGCAACCCGAAAGGGGTGGTGCTGGTTCAGTACAATCTCCTGGTGGATGCCATGAGCATCGCCGAGTGGCACCGGATCTCCGAGGATCAGCGGCTGATGTGCGTCCTCCCGATCCACCACGTCAACGGAATCGTCGTCACGCTGATGACGCCCCTCTACGCCGGAGGGGGTGTCGTGCTGAACCAGCGGTTCCATACCGACCGTTTTTTCGAGAGAATCAGCATCGAAAGGGTCACCGTCGTCAGCGTCGTCCCTACGCTCCTGCAGTTTCTCCTCCACGCGAAGCTCGATATGGAGGCGTATAAGCTGGCACAGTTCCGCCATATTATCTGCGGCGCGGGGCCTCTGACGGTGGAGCTGGCGATGAAATTCGAGCAGACGTTCAAGATACCGATCATGCACGGGTACGGTCTGTCGGAGACAACCTGCTATTCCTGCTTCCTGCCGATCGACCTTCCCCCTGGAGAACACCGGAACTGGATATCAAAACACGGGTTTCCGTCCATCGGCGTTCCGCTGGCAGTCAATGAGATGGCGATCCACGACGAGGGAGGGCGTGAACAGGAAGAGGGAACCCGCGGGGAAATCGTGATCCGCGGCCACAACGTCATGGCGTGCTATTTCGGCGAAACGGAAGCCAATGAGAAGGCGTTCACT
>JBGPYM010000117.1:0-9171 GCA_041493205.1 Bacteroidota bacterium | reverse complement strand
TGAATCCATGGATCTTCCGCCAGACGCGGCATTACCTTGAGCATGACGAGCTCCTCCCCGATCCCACGGTGGAGGAACGGGTGGATCTCCTCAAGGAACATCTCCGCCTCTCCGTCGCCTACAAGGGAGAGCGTGCCGGCGTGATTGAGCTCCGGAAGCATTACTCGGGATTCCTCCGCGGGATGCCGCACGTGTCGAAGATCCGCATGGAGTTGATGCAGTTCACCGAGGCGGCTCCGATTCTGGACCACCTCACGAAGTTCCTCGAATTCTATTCCCCCCCCCTCGAGACCGCCTGACGGAATTGTTTTGCGCCTCCGGTTGTTTAGTGAATGACACCGCACACGGAGAATGCATGGATTCTCACCCCCGCCTCATGGGGATCGGCACCGCCAACCCCCCGCGCCGCTACACGCAGCGGGAGATCTACGACATCTCCGCGCACTACTTCCCGATGTACCGGAACCCGAGGATCGAACAGATCTTCATGAACAGCGACATCGAGTACCGGCATTTCTCGTTCGACAAGGAAACGTTCGTTCCCAACGAGTCGGCGGACGATCTTCATGCCCGGTTTGCAAAGCATTCGGTTGTGCTCGCCGGCGAGGCCATCAGCAAATGTCTCGCAGATGCCGGCGCGACCACCCGTGATGTTGACTTTATCGTTGCGGTTTCGTGTACCGGCTACCTGTGCCCGGGCCTCTCCGCAATCCTGGTAAAGGAACTGGGGCTCCGGACAAACCTTCAGCGCGCGGACCTGATCGGGATGGGTTGTGCAGGGGCAATGCCGGGTTTGCAGAGGGCCTTCGACTACGTGAAGGCGTATCCCGACCGCCATGCGCTGGTGGTGGCGGTCGAGATCTGCTCGGCCTGCTATTACGTGGACGATTCGCTGGAAACGGTCGTCGGGAACGCCATCTGCGGCGACGGCGCCGCCGCAGTGCTCATCGGCAACCACGATGCCGGGAAGGGCCCGGAAATTGTCCGTTTTGAAACTCTCCTTGAGCCCTCGTTTCTCCATACCGTCGGTTTCCAGTTCCGCGAGGGAAAGCTGCGCATCGTTCTCTCCAAAGACATCCGGGATGCTGCGGGAGGCCTCGCCGCAAAACTTGTCGGTGAGCTGCTGGCCGGAGGCAACCTCCGTTCGGGCGACGTCCGCCACTGGATCATCCACTCCGGAGGAAGAAAGGTCATCGACAGCATCAAGACGGAACTCGGACTGACCGAAGATCAGCTTTCCCACAGCCGCGCGGTGCTGAAAAATTTCGGGAACATGTCCTCGCCCACCATCCTCTTCGTCCTTGCCGAAACAATGCACCATGAATCGCCGGCGGCAGGAGACACTGGTGTAATGGTCGCCATGGGCCCGGGACTCGCAGTCGAGGGTGCCATCGTGAAGTGGTAGAAAAATCTGTCAGCGCGCGCGTTGTTCGTTCCATCTGTTATTGCTCTCCTTGGCAGATCGCCGTATCTTACATTCCTGTTCTTTACACCTCCCCTTCGTGAAATCCTGAGTCTCCCGTGAGTCTTCCCGTGCGCGGGGGATGTGTCCCAATCCTGTGCGCTGCGCGCTCGTCCCGGAGGACTTCCATGCCTTCACACATCAGAAAACCGTTTCTGGGCGTCATCCTCGCTCTCTGTTTTTGCGCAGGTGTTCATGCTCAGAATCTCAGTGCTGCTTTTCCATCACTCGGCATGTCGAGGAGCGTCCTTGCGCAGGGGTTCGGCGAGCAGGGATCCGCTCTCCCCTTTGTGGCGGATGCTCTCAGGCTGAATCCCGCGGCGCTTGTTCATGCACGGGGACTGACCGTCAGCCTCTACCGCAATCCCTGGTATGTTCCCTTCAGCGACGATATTCGCCTGAAATCCCTTGGCGGCGCCGTGACGATTCCAGATATTGGCTCCTTCGGCATTGAATACCTTGATCAGGAGTACGGAGATCTTGCCGTCACAACGGCGGCTAACCCGGATGGTGTCGGAATAGTGACGGCATACGAACGGTCTGTCGCGGCCGGATATGCGCGCGAATTCTGGGGCGAGTTTGCCGCGGGAATGCAGGCTCGTTACGTCTGGGACAAAATCGGGGGTGCCGGGGCGGAGGCTTTTCTCCTTGGCGGGGGCGTCCAGTATTACCCGGATGCATTTGACCGGCGGATCACATTCGGGCTCTCTTTCACGGAGTTCGGGACTGCGGTAGAATACACCGGTTCACCCACCATCACTGAAAGTGAGCCGATCATACAGAAAGATCCCCCACCGGCAAATCTGAATCTTGGCGTCTACGGGGAAGTTGTCCGCGACGAGCATTTCTCGCTCGCACTCGGGCTCGAAATGACGAAGCCCTTCGACAAGCGGGACGACCGCGGACAGGCTGTGTCGTCATTCACGAATCTCTTCAACGACTGGAGCGATTTCCCTGAAGATGCGGCTCTCCATACGGGGCTCGCCTTCCTCTGGAACCCGCTTCCTCTCGGCGGGGGCTGGGAGTTCTTCCAACAGTTCACATTTGGAAACACATCCTGGGGTCCGAAAACCGGGCTCAGCAGCTATTTCACGCACGGTCTCACGCTCGGTGTGGGTGCCGAAGGTGTCACGCTGACGGCGGGATATGCGTCCCCCTGGCACAACGTCCGGGAAGAAACGTTCATGGCCCGCCGTCTCCCGCAGGAGATGTTCGAATTCTCAATCAACGTGACACCGGGTCTCCTCTTCCCGGATCGACCGCAACCACCAACGCACCCGCTCCACCGGATCCAGGTGTCGGCCGGGATGGGGCAGAGTGTGCGCGTCGGCCGTTTCAGCCGGGAGGATGTCGGAGGTGGTTTCTTCACCTTTGCCACAAAACACGAAAATAGTCTTTCGTTCGGGATTGATGCTGCATTCTACCTGAATGAGCGAAGTGCACTTGTTTCGAGCGCCGCGTATTCATCGATACCGATGCGGATTGAATTCTCGAGCTTCTTTTTCGCCTCTCTTCCCGTTTTTGAGACGAAAATCGAAACGTTTTCACTTTCCTCGTCGTACCGGTATCACCCCCTGGAGGAGGTCCCGCCGTTGTTCGTCCAGGCGGGAGTGGGGATTGTGCGGTTCAACATCGTTTCCGACCTCTTTACCCCCGCATACTCATATCAGAGTTTTCTCACCGCAGGCATAGGTGCGACGTTGTACATCGTACCGGACCTTTCAGTTGTCCCTTCAGTGGAGTATCAGCTCATCTCCGCCGCCGGCGGGAGCGGCCTCCCGCACCTGGTGGGGAACAGCCAGCTCGACCTCATTGTCAAGCTCGGGTATGATCTTTAGGTTGCATACGGAAGCGAATCTGCATTAATTACGGTGTGGCGGCACACCAATGAAACGACTCGCACTCCTCCTCTGTATCGCCGGGTTCATCCCTGCCTCGGCCTCTGCGCAATTTCTCCGCGGCTGGGGAATCAAGGGTGGCGTGGTGGCTGCCCACCAGGCGTTCTACTATACGCCGGGCTTCACGTCCCCCGGTATTCCCCGTGAACCGCGCTGGGGTGCTTATGCGGGGCTCTTCGCCGAATTTCTAAACCTTCCCGTCGTCAGCATTTCGCTGGAAGGCGCATATGTCCAGAAAGGACGGAAGGTGACGGCGGAGGAGGTGTCCCGGTCCGCCGCCGAACCGGCATACCTGTCACCCGGACCCGCCGGGCTCACACCCCGACTCGAGTACTTCAGCCTGGCACTGGTGATCAAGGTGCGGGCAGGCCGCCGCGGGCTCGTGCCCTATGTGGGTATCGGCCCACGGTTCGATTTCGCTCTTGCACGGGAGAAGATCGACCTCTATCGCAACTTCAAACGGTCCGATATCGGCATCGTCCTCGCCGGAGGTGTTGAGATCATTCCCCGCCGCCACACTGCGCTCTCCTTCGAGGCGCGCTGGTCGCCGAGCTTTTCAAGGGCCTTCTCCAACGATATCTTGATCGTCAAGAATCAGACAATCGATTTCCTCTGCTCTGTCTGGTTCTGATCACCCTCCCTGCTCGTTGATTGTCATGCCTGTTTTTGGTATTTTTCCTCCCCATGAACAAAAAAGAGATCGCCTCCGTTCTCGACGAAATGGGCACGCTGCTCGAGCTCCAGGGGGCCAATCCGTTCAAATCCCGCGCTTTCCACACCGCCTCCCGCGCCGTCGAAGGAATTACAGGCGATATCGCCGCTCTGGCGGGCTCCGGCGAGCTCCTGAAGGTCAAGGGGATCGGCCCGAGCATCGCAGCCATCATCGCAGACCTTGCCGTCAAAGGAAAATCCAAAGAGTACACCGACCTCCGGAAGGCGTTCCCGGACGGGATCCTCGAGATGCTGAGAATACAGGGTCTCGGACCGAAAAAGGTGAAGATCCTCTACGAGAAACTGAAGCTGAAGAGCCTCGATGATCTCGAGAAGGCGGCGAAGGCTGACCGTCTTTCATCGCTCGAAGGGTTTGGCGCCAAAACCCAGGACAATATCCTTGCAGGCATTCAGGCTGTCCGTTCCAGAAGCGACAAACACCTCTATTCCACGGCGTTGCAGGCCGCCTCTGCCGTGTACAATGTGATGGTCCGGCAGCCGGGCGTCCTGCGCGGAGAGATCGCAGGGAGTCTCCGCCGCAGGAAGGAGGTCATTGGCGATATCGACCTCGTGCTGAGTGCGAAAGATGCCGACCGGAACCGCCTGATGGAGAAATTCATCGCGCACCCGGATGTCCAGTCGGTGGTCGCCCGGGGCGAAACCAAGTCGAGTGTTGCGCTGAAATCAGGAATCAACTGCGATCTCCGGATCGTCAACGATGCCGAGTTTCCGTTCGCGCTTAACTATTTTACCGGGAGCAAGGAACATAACGTCGAGCTCCGCACACGCGCGAAAAAATACGGTCTCAGCCTGAATGAGTACGGCTTCTCGAAGCTGGGCGAAGAGGAAACGCGCGGCAAAGCCAAGAAGGTCGTCAGGTGCAAGGACGAAGAGGACCTCTACCGCGCGCTCGATCTCGCGTACGTGCCGCCCGAGCTGCGCGAGAACAGGGGGGAGGTGGAGGCCGCGGAATCGGGAACACTCCCCGCACTCGTCGCCGACACCGATATCCGGGGCACGTTTCACTGCCACACCGCCTACAGCGACGGCGTCAACACGCTCGAACAGATGGCGGATGCGGCCCGCGCGCTCGGGTGGGAGTACCTCGGGATCGCCGACCACAGCCAGGTTGCCGCCTACGCCGGCGGGCTGACGCGGGAGAAACTGAAGGCCCAGTTCAAGGAAATCGACGGGCTCAACGCGAAATTCAAGAAGTTCCGGCTCCTGAAAGGGACGGAATGCGATATACTCGCCAACGGGGATTGCGATTGGCCGGAGAATATTCTGGCATCGTTCGAATACGTGGTGATCTCCGTCCACAGCAATTTTAAGATGTCCGAAAAGGACATGACCCGGCGCATCATCAAGGCGCTCAAAAACAAACATGTGACGATGCTCGGTCATCCAACCGGCCGGCTGCTGCTTGCGCGGGACGGGTATCCGCTCAACATGACGGAGGTCATCAACGCGGCAGCGGATTACGGCAAGATCATCGAAATCAATGCGCATCCCTCGCGGCTGGACATCGACTGGCGCCTCTGCTCGTACGCAAAAGAGAAGGGGGTGATGATCGCCATCAATCCCGACGCGCATACGGTGGAAGGACTGAAGGATGTGCCGTACGGCGTCGGCATCGCGCGCAAAGGGTGGCTCGAGCCGCGAAACATTCTGAACACGCGCCCTCTGGCGGGCGTGTTGAAGTATCTCAAAATCGAATGACAGGCCCCGCAGTGGAATTTATCCCGCTCGGGAAGACAAAAACGGTGAAACCGGGTGCGACGATCCTCGCGGCTGCCAATCAGGTGAAGGTGCCGATCGGTCAGTCGTGTAACGGCGACGGGATCTGCGGCTGGTGCCGCGTGCGCGTGCTTCGGGGGCAGGAACATCTGCTTCCCCCGACCGCGCTGGAGCGGAAGCTCATGGCGACCTGCAGTTTCGGGCCGGACGAACGCGCAGCGTGCCTTGCACGCGTCCAGGGTGATTGCGCGGTAACAACAACATACTGGTGACATGACACGATTCGAACGGCACGTCTTCGTCTGCACGAATGAACGCCCTCCCGGCCATCCTAAAGGATGTTGCAGGGAAAAGGGGTCCGAAGCGGTGCGCGATGGACTGAAAGCGGAACTTCACCGGCGGGGCCTGAAGGGGATCGTCCGTGCCAACAGCGCGGGGTGCCTCGATGCCTGCGAATTCGGCGTCAGCATGGTGATCTATCCGGACGGGATCTGGTACGGGGGCGTGAAAGTGGAAGACATTGATGAGATCGTTGAAAAAACCATCATGAACGGTCAGGTGATCGACCGGCTCCTGATCAAGGATCCCCGGTACGCGCCGGACCGGAAGCAATTTCCGCCCATCCCTCTTCCATTGAAGAAGGCGTGAACGTATGAGCATCTACGCTTCGGCCGGGTTTCCGGTTCCGGTCATCAGCTACTCGATTCTGCACCAGGCAGCCCCGGGCGTGCCGAAAGAAGAGTATGAGCAGACCATGCTCGAAATGCATGCCCGCGTTGCGGCCGAATCGGCATCGGTCGCCGCACTTGAAGACCGGGCAGTGGCAGAGTTGACGGCGCGGAATGCGCAGATGCTCCGCGGCACCCTCGCACAGTTCCTGGAGACCCCTATCAGGTCCGACAACCAGGAACTCCAGAAAATATTTCTCGAGTCGTTCGACAAATACCGTGACCAGCTCACCGAACGCTCGCCGGCGGGAGTGATCGGTTCATGGGAGGGCGCTCTCAAGGAGCCGGGGACGTCGGCCGTACTCAGGAAAATGGCGTCTGCAGGTAAATCGTATCTCCGGTCGCTCGGGTTCACCACCGGTAAAGGCGCAGCCCCTGTGTATGAGTCCGTCTACCTGGTGAATGGTGCACGCAACCTGGACGTCCTTGAACATATCGTTCGGGACAGGCTCGGGATTTATGCTTCCACGCACGGGAAACACATCGCCGAAAGCGGAAAATTCACTGTTGCCGCCCACAACCTGATCCTCTCTGCAGGCGCAGAGTTGCCCGTGCCGGTGCGGGGGACAGCGGGGGAGGGAGCGATCTATTTCTCGAAACCGGATGTGCCGTATGACGATTTCCGGGCTTCGCTTGCACCCCTGGTCACCGGCCTGGGCGGCCTGGCGGGCGTATATTCCGTCAGCGTGTGGCAACGGAAACTCGGCCTCGGCCGCGGTGAGGAATTCATCCTCCGGTGCATCCTCTCGGATCCCGGACTGCTCGCACGCATTGCCGATGTGCTGAAGGCGACTGCGGAACCCAGGGTCCGCGACGCTGTCCTGGGAGGAGGACACCTCCTCCTCAAGGAGTTGCTCTCGCCTCCTGCCCCCTAGAGAGCAGGGAGTTTGCTCCGGGTACGCACACTCAAAGCAAAGGAAAACTCAACCGTGGCAAAAAAAAAGGCGCCTGTCAGGAAGAAGCGGGCACGCGAATCCCCGGAGGCACGGAAGGTTCGCGCGGCATCGATCATACGGATCCTCCGCAAGGAGTTCCCCGCAGCGCGGACCGCACTCGAGCACCGGGATGCCTTCCAGCTCCTGATCGCCACGATCCTTTCCGCCCAGTGCACGGACGAACGGGTCAACATGGTCACGAAGGATCTGTTTACACGGTATCGCACCGCCGCTGAATTCGCTGCGGTCCCGCAGGAAGTCCTGGAGAAGGAAATCCGCTCCACAGGTTTCTTTCGCATGAAGGCGAAAAGTATCATCGCATGCAGCAAAGGCCTCATGGAACGGCACGGAGGGAGTGTGCCGGACCGGCTGGAAGACCTCGTGCAGCTCGCCGGGGTGGGGCGGAAAACCGCCAACGTCGTGATGGGCCAGGCGTTCGGCATCGCTTCCGGGGTCGTCGTTGACACACACGTTCACCGTCTCTCCCGCAGGCTCGGATTCACAGAGGAGGACACGCCGGAGAAGATCGAGCTCGACCTGATGGCGCTCGTGCCGAAAAAGGGCTGGATCGACCTTGGCTCCATGCTGATCCTCCACGGCCGTCGCACATGCAAGGCGCGCACGCCTGATTGTCCCGGCTGTCCTGTGCGCTCTCTCTGCCCCTCCGCCGACTCGTTTCCCCCTGCCCGCCGCTGAGGCATCCGAAATACTGCAATGACAGCAACCGCCACTCACGAGGAAGCAAACCAGGGCGCACGCGTGCGGATTATCGCAGGCGTCATCCTCGCTGCGTTCCTGGGAGCACTCGATACGACGATCCTGGCGACCGTGATGCCGACCATCGCAGGCGAGCTCGGCGGTCTCCCGCTCTACAGCTGGGTGTTCTCGGTCTACATGATCATGACCGCGGTCTCCATGCCCATCTGGGGGAAACTCTCCGATGCTTTCGGTAAAAAAAAGTTGTTCCTCTGGGCGGTCAGCATCTTTCTCGCAGGGTCGGCCCTGTGCGGCATGTCGCAATCGATGATCCACCTGATTGTCTTCAGGGGAATCCAGGGGATCGGTTCGGGCGGGCTTGCGTCAGTCCCGTTCGCGCTTGTCAGCACGGTCTTCCCGCGCCGTGAACGGGGGAAGGCGCTCGGACTTCTTGCTTCTGCGTGGGGTATCGCAAGCGTTGTCGGTCCGCTCCTCGGGAGCGCGATCGTTCTCTCGGCGACCTGGCGCTGGGTGTTTTACATCAATATCCCTCTCGGCGTGGCAGCGCAGTGGATCATTCAGCGCAACTATCGCGAAGCAGCCGTCCCGCACCGTGAGGCGATTGATTACGCGGGCGCGCTGCTGCTGATTTCCACCATTGTAACGTTGCTTCTCATTGTGCTCGAGCTGGGACACGCACGGGGATCTCTTTCCGCGGAGGTCTGGACCCTGCTCGCGTGCTTCCTTCTGTTTTTCGCTCTCTTCATCAGGCGGGAACGTGCGGCGCCGAACCCGGTTCTTGAACTCGGTTTTTTCACGCGGCGCGCGTTCTGGGTGGGAAACCTGCTCGGGTTTCTCTCCAGCTTCGCAATGTACGGTGTGATCGCATTCGTGCCCTTGTTCGCCCAGAGCGTGCTGGGGGGGACGCCGCTGCAGGCGGGACTGGTGATTACCCCGATGTCCCTCAGCTGGTCGGCGTCCTCGGTCGTGGCCGGCAGGCTGAC
>JBGPYM010000244.1:0-4515 GCA_041493205.1 Bacteroidota bacterium | reverse complement strand
CAGACAGCCGCCTACAATCTCCCCAACGACGAGCGCGTGACGGCGGAGAAAGGGAGCAAGCGCGTGATGCTGAAGAACATCCAGGAGGCAAAATTCCGGACCATCCTGACCCCGCTTGCCGCTAAGCTCTTGAACCCGGCACAGCAACCCAAGATCGCATTCGACCCGTTCTTCACGCACATCCTGGCACACGAGCTGATGCACGGTCTGGGACCCCACTCGATTGTGGTGAACGGGAAAAAGACCACCGCACGGCAGGCGATGAAGGAGCTGAGCTCCGCCCTCGAAGAGGCTAAGGCCGACATCAGCGGATTGTTCGCGCTCCAGTACCTCATGGACACCGGCGTTCTGGACCGCGGCAGGGAAGAATCAATGTATGTGACGTTTCTTGCGGGGATCTTCCGCTCCGTCCGGTTCGGCACCAACGACGCGCACGGGAAAGGCATGGCGCTTCAGTTCAATTATCTGTCTGATGAAGGGGCGATCCATCAGGATACCACCACAGGGCAATTCACCGCTGACATTCCCCGGTTCAAGGAAGCTGCGAAGAAGCTCACCGGTGTCATCATGACCATTCAGGCCGAAGGATCGTACGAGAAGGCCGCTGCGCTGATGGGAACGTACGGCGTGGTCCGTCCGGCGATGAAGGCCGCCCTCGACCGGCTGACGGATATACCGGTCGACATCGAACCGCAATTTCCGGTCGTTCAGTAAACAGCTTTTCGGGGGATTTTTGTATGGAGTCACTGAAGAACAAGACGGTGTTCATCACGGGCGCAAGCGCCGGGATCGGCGAATCGTGTGCCCGCGCATTTGCGCAGGAGGGGTGTCATCTCCTCCTCGCGGCGAGGCGGAAAGACCGGATCGATGCGCTTGCGCGATTGCTGGCGGACAAGTATGGAATCAGGACGCACGCGTTCCGTCTCGACGTGACCCGGCAGGAGGACGTGGAGGAGGCGCTGGCATCGCTCCCGGCAGAATGGAAGCAGATCGACATCCTCCTGAACAATGCGGGGCTCAGCCGCGGTCTCACCACTCTCCAGGAGGGCGAACTGAGGGACTGGGAGGAAATGATTGATACCAACATCAAGGGGCTGCTGTATGTGACGCGGGCCGTTCTCCCCGCCATGGTGGCGCGCAACAGCGGCCACGTGATCAATCTCGGTTCGATCGCCGGGCATCAGCTCTATCCGAAGGGGAATGTCTACTGCGCGACGAAGTACTTTGTGAACGGGCTCTCGCTTGGAATGCGGATGGATCTCCTCGGGACAAACGTCCGTGTCTCCTCCGTTGACCCGGGCCTGGTGCAGACCGAATTCAGCGAAGTGCGGTTCCGCGGAAACCGGGAGCGCGCGGCACAGGCGTATGCAAATACGCGCCCGCTCACGCCGGACGATATCGCCGAGGTGGTGACATTCTGCGCCACGCGTCCGCCGCATGTGGACATCGCGGAGATCATCGTGATGCCCACGGACCAGGCATCCGTCAATCATGTCCACAGGACGGCATGACCATGGGTGGGGACGCACTCTTCCGCCGTGATGTTCCGCTTGCGCCCTACACCACGATCGGTCTTGGAGGGCCGGCCCGGCTTTTCGCGGAGTGTGGGACGGTGCAGGAGCTCGGCCAGGCGCTGGCATATGCGTCACGGACCGGCACACCGGTCCAGGTGCTTGCCGGGGGAAGCAACGTCGTGTTCGCCGATGAAGGGTTTGACGGACTCGTTATCCACGTCGCGCTCCGGGGAGTCCGGGCAGGCCGTGAGGGAAACGCAGTTGTCGTGACCGCCGCCGCAGGGGAGCCATGGGATCCACTTGTTGCGCGCGCGACCGAAAGCGGATGGGGCGGTATTGAGTGTCTTTCGGGAATTCCGGGCTCGGTCGGTGCGACGCCCGTACAGAATGTCGGCGCGTACGGTCAGGAGGTGCGCGACACCATTACCTGCGTCCGTGCGCTCGACCGTCAGACGGGGGCGGAGGTCGACTTCACGCCAGATGAGTGCCGGTTTTCCTATCGTCAGAGCCGGTTCAAGTCGGCTGATGCGGACCGGTTCATCATTACGGAGGTCCGGTTTCGTCTGCGGCCGGAGGCTTTGGCTGATATCCGGTACGCGGAGCTGAAGGCTGTACTGCAGGCAAGCGCTGATCTCGCGGCGTTGCGTCCGGGGGCGGAGACGCTCGCGGCCATTCGCGGAGCGGTCATAGGCCTGCGCCGGAAAAAATCGATGGTCTTCGATCCTGCGGACGAAAATTCCCGGTCGGTCGGGTCGTTCTTCGTCAACCCCGTCGTTCCGGAAGCAGCCTTTCGGGAGATCGACCACCGCTGGCAGGGAGCCGGCGGCAGGACACCTGTTCCCCGCTTCCCTGCGCCCGGAGGGGTCAAGGTGCCGGCAGGCTGGCTTGTCGAACATGCCGGGTTCGGCAAAGGGTTCCGGAAGGGGGGTGTGGGCGTTTCGGAGAACCACGCGCTTGCACTGGTCAACCGCGGGGGAACCACGAAGGATCTGACCGGACTCGCCTCAGAGATTCAGCAGGCGGTGCTGACGAAGTTCGGCGTGCAGCTCGAGCGCGAGCCGGTGTACGTTCTGTTCAGACCGTAGGGGCACGCCCGCGCCGTGGAGAGCATTCAGGCCTTTATTTTCGATTTCGGACGGGTGGTGTCCGATTTTGATATCCACCTGTTTCTTCGTCGCGTCGCCGCGTATTCCTCACTCCCTCCCGAAACGCTCGCATCGGTAGTCCTGTCCGCCGCCGACGTCGCAAACAGGTATGAGACCGGGCTGATCACTTCGGATGAATTCTTTGAAGAAACCTGCCGGCGCGTCTCCCTGCGCATGCCAAAGGAAGATTTCATTCGGGCATACACGGACATCTTTACCCCCATTGCAACGACGTTCGATCTTCTCCGCCGTCTCAAGCCGCGCTATCGCCTTGCCCTCCTCTCCAACACCAATCAGTGGCATTTCGAGTATGGCATCCGCCCCGTCGAAGTCTTCCCGCTCTTTGACACCGTCACGCTTTCGTATGAGGTCGGAGCAATGAAACCCGATGCGCGGATGTACCGCGACGCACTACGGAAACTCGCGCTGCCGGCGGCGGCGTGCGTTTACATCGACGACATTTCGGAGAACGTCGAGGCGGGGCGTGCACTCGGGCTTCATGCGCTGCTTTATACTTCGCACGAGACACTCCTTTCCGATCTTCGGACGCTCGGCATCGAGCTGTGAAGGGGGAATGTAACACGTAAATTCGCGATATTCCCTCATGTCACGCTACGCGGATATCGCCCTCCCTGTAAATCTCGAGCGCGAGTTCACCTACATCGTCCCCCCTGAACTGGAATCGTCCGCCCTCGTCGGTGTGCGCGCCGTCGTGCCTTTCGGCCGAAAATACGCCACCGGACTGATTGTCGGACGACCCGAGTCCACCACGATCACGGGACTCAAGCCAATCCGCGACATTATCGATCCGGCACCCATGATGTCGGACGAACTGCTCCGCTTGTGCCGGTGGATTGCGGGATATTACTTTTCACCGCTGGGCGAAGTTCTCAAGGCAGCGATGCCACAGGGTTTTTCCGCTTCCAGCAAGCGGTTGCTCCGCATACGGGGGGATGTTCCGGAGAGTGCACTCGAGGCTGCAGCCGCGGGCTCACCGGGTCGGGCCGCGATCATTGCCCTCCTTCGGAACGGAGGAGAGAAGTTTGCCGCTGAGATTGAACGACGCACCGGCGTGAAGAATGTCAACGGGGTACTGAATGACCTGGTCAGGGCGGGGGTCATCGAGTCAGAGGAGATTTTGCCACACCCGAGCGTACGGCCCAAAACGGCCGAGATCGTGGTGGTGGACGACACAACCCGCGAATCCATCCGGATGACGCTCGCCTCCCTCCCCCCGCGTAAAAAGAAGGCTCGTCAGCTCCTCGAGTCGCTCCTGACGATGCATGTCAGCCCCGCGGGGGAGATCGGCGTGCGGGACCTTCTGGCATCATCGGGCGCATCAACGGCAGTCCTCCGCGAGCTCGTTGCCGCAGGAGCATTCACGACCATCTCGCGCGAGGTATCACGTCAGCAGGAGTTCGGCACCGAGCAGCAGACGCTGGACATCATTCTGAACAAGGACCAGCAGAAGGCCCTCACATCGATCGCAGCATCGGTTTCCGCAGGCGGAGGGGGGAAATTCCTCCTGCATGGCGTCACCGGGAGCGGAAAAACGCAGGTGTATATCGAGGCAATCCGCCGGTGCCTGGCGATGGGCAAAACGGCCATTGTGCTCGTCCCGGAGATAGCGCTCACGCCCCAGATGGTCCGGCGGTTCAAATCCCATTTCGGTGATGCGGTCGTGGTCATTCACAGCCGCATGTCCGCGGGGGAACGTCACGATGCATGGCGCATGGCGCACAGCGGCAGGTGCAGGATCGTTATCGGTCCGCGTTCCGCGATATTCGCTCCGCTGAACGGACTCGGCCTGATCGTCGTGGATGAAGAGCACGAGGCGTCATACAAGCAATTCGATT
>JBGPYM010000308.1:0-3314 GCA_041493205.1 Bacteroidota bacterium | reverse complement strand
GTTCGTAGCCGGCATGGACGCCCGAAAAGAAGTCGAGGGAGGGTGTTGATCCCCACAGGATCTGTTCTCCCTGCACGCCTTCGCGTTCGATGTTGCTGTCGTTCACCGCCACCATGTTGTGGGCGCGCGTCGACCTGTACCAGGTCGTGTAGAGCGAATCGTCGTACGTGAGCCCGATGCCGGCATCAACCGCGAGCGCTTTTCCGTATGCATACAGCTCGAAGTCAAGCATGTCGAAGTGCGTGTGAAATCCCGCCGCCGGGCCGTAGTTCACGTTCAGATAGAGAGCCTCCGGTGACCACTCTGTCCGCATGACCGAGAAACCCGAGGCCGGCATATGCCGCGACGTAAAGGGAGGAAGCGAGTCGATTCCGCCCCCTTTCCCGCCGGGGAGCGTCCGCAAAATGGCATACACCTGGGGTTTACGGAAAAATTCGGCGCCGTCGCGGAGGATCATCGTGGGAAAGAGCCCGCGGTGGCTGTCGTTGATGGCAGGGACTTCTCCCGTCGGCGTCACCATCGTTATCCACCAGTCGATGGTCCGCCCCATGGAGGCACGGATTTTCTCGCTGACGTCCTTGCGCGCCCCGTACGCCTCGAGGAGATAGGCGAGATTGCGGTAATTGAGATATGTTGCAAGCGTGTAATTGCGGGGGGCGCGCTCCGAATGGCCTCCGTCAGGGAAGAAATCCTGATCCAGATGCTCCATGGTCCGCTGCAGTCCGAGACGAAGCCACTCGCCCGATTCGCGGAATTCCGGGAACACCAGGGCGAGCTGCACAAGCATGTAGGAGCCGTGGACCTGCCAGTTCCCGGGCCGGTACCCCTCCCACCGCTGCAATTCCCACAACCACCGCCCCGCCGCGAGCACCGTCTTAAGCAAGCGCTCGTGTGTTTCCGGAGTCCTCTCCCTGTTGGTGAGAAGGTAATTCTCGATGAACATTCTGTTCCGGACGCCGAGTCCCAGCTCGTAATAGACCACGTCCAGGTTCGGTATCGTATTCGTGATGGAATTTCTCTGTTCGTACCACTCGTTGAACAGGTCGTCGAACTTTGCAACGTATTTCTGATCTCCGGTGAGGACGGCGGCCATGATGAGGGGGCGGGACCACATCCAGTAGTGGAACCCGTACTTCAGCGAGTGGCCGATCGCCCTGTTGAAGTCGACATGCTGGCCAAACTGAATGACGGAATCCCCCCAGGTGCGGATCACGTTGTTCAGAATCAACCCGGCGCGGACGATGATGGTGTCGCCCTCTTCGGGGGTCCGCTCCATGGCGACACGGAATGCGGCATGCCCGGTGAGCATGTCTGTGTCCAGGTAGAGATGATCGGTCTGCGTGATATAGGTCGGCTGTTGTTTTGCCTTCCAGTATGCAGCCCATGCGGCCGCCGCACCTGCGAACCTGCCTGCCGCCACGTCTGCCCGGATCCGCTCACACCCAGGCCGGTCAAGGTCCAGAGCACTCCAGACTTCCTGCGTGCTGATGTCGTGAATGTGCTGCCGGACCCAGGCGGGATCGCCGAGGTGAGAGCTGTCGGAAAAAGATCGTTGTGCGATGCCGCAGGCGTGAACAGCGGCAAGGAGGATGAAGACAACAACAGGTTTGCGCATCGTACGGGTCACAGGATGAGGTGGGGTGGGAAAACATAGGGAACAGATCCCCCTAAGTCAAGAAGGAATTGGCAGTATTGCAATTACCGGCACGGTTGGGTACTTTCATCCACGATGAAAGGGACCGACGACATAGCGCCGGAATGCCGATGACCCGTCGGACTCTCCGGCAGAGCGTGACCGGCTACGCGTTTCTCCTTCCTGGCCTCATTGCGTTTATCCTCTTCACCCTCGGCCCGATCCTCTTCTCGCTGGTCATCAGTTTTTTCGACTGGAACCTGTTTTCCGGCCCCGTGTTTGTGGATACCGCAAACTATGACGCGATCCTGACGTCTCCCGGCGCGCAATTCTGGACCTTTGGCGGCAACTCCCTGTTCTTTCTGCTCGTCGTTCCACTCCAGATGGCGATCGCCCTCGCCGCCGCATACCTGCTGAATGAGGACGTGAAAGGAACGATCCTCTTCAAGGTGCTCTTCTTCATCCCGGTGGTTCTTTCCGTCGTTCCTGTCTCGATCATCTGGGCGTACATCCTCGACTCAGAGCATGGTTTGCTCAACAGCCTCCTGGGCCTTCTGGGTGCGGGGAAAATTGCATGGCTTTTTGATCCCTCATGGATCAAACCGGGGATTGCACTGATGACGGTCTGGCAGGGGTCTGCGTTCAGCACGATCGTGTATTTTGCGGCACTGCAGGGAATTCCGGACCAACTTTATGAGGTCGCGACGCTCGACGGCGCGGGGCGATGGAAGAAGTTTCTGAACATCACCCTGCCTCTCCTCGGGCCGACCCATATTTTTCTGGCAGTCACGGGCGTGATCGGCGCCCTGCAGCTTTTTGCCCCCATTATGGTCATGACGCACGGAAATGCCGGTGGCGCCCTGACTCTGATCGTCGAGGTGTACACGAAGGCATACCAGGAATTCCGCATGGGGTATGCCTCGGCGCTCGCCTGGATCCTCTTTATCGGTATTTTCATCATATCCTCGCTCTACTGGAAATTCCACCGGAGGAGCGCTGACTATGCCTGAGGTGCGCCGGCGATGAAACGGGGTTCCGTTGCCACTTCCCTGATCACTGTTTTTCTGATCGCCCTTTCGGCCTGGTATGTCGTGCCGTTTACATGGGCGCTGGTGACTTCGGTGAAGCATCCCGGCATGGTGTTCGACGGCAGGTGGCTTCCGTACGTGCGGTCCGGCTCGGCAAGGTTCGAAGGGCGCGAACGCGAAGTGCACATTATCGAGGAGCGAGGAGACAGATTCCTCGTCCGGCTGGCCGGCACCGGTGAACTCCGCGAGGTGCCGCGGACGGAGCTGGAAGCGATTGCGCCCAACTGGAGCAACTACGCCGATGCATGGACCATCGTCCCGTTTGGCAGGTATTTTCTCAACAGCGTCCTCGTCAGCCTCTGCATCACGATCGGGCAATTGATCACCTGCTCTCTCTGCGCCTATGCGTTCGCCCGGCTTCAATTTCCCGGGAGGGATGCGCTGTTCCTCGTCTTCCTGGCGACCCTGATGATTCCCGGTCCCGTGCTGACGGTTCCGATTTATATGCTGCTCCGGGAGTATCACCTCCTGAACACGTACCAGGGTGTCATCCTCCCCGGGCTCTCCTCCGCCTACGGCACATTCCTTCTCCGGCAGTTTTTCCTGACCATTCCCCGGGATCTGGAGGACGCCGCGCTCATCGACGGCGCCGG
>JBGPYM010000261.1:0-4217 GCA_041493205.1 Bacteroidota bacterium | reverse complement strand
TGCAGCAGGCGGCCCGGGTAAGTGATGTCACGGCGTTTTTCTACCTTGGTGAGCTGATTGAGATCGGCGATACGAAACGGCTCTTCACCACGCCCGTGAAAAAACAAACGGAAGATTACATAACCGGAAGGTTCGGCTGAGCATGGAACGTCATTTTGAGAGAGCGATCCAGAACCTGAAGTCGGATATCATCCGCATGAGCAGCCTGGCGGAGCATGCGATTGCAGGAGCCATCCGGGCCCTGCTCGACCGGAATGCCGATCTGGCCCGGCTGGTCATCGAGAACGACGACGAGATCAACCTGATGGAAGTCGACATCGACAACTCCGTCGTGGACCTGGTCGCGCTGCAGCAGCCGGTTGCTTCCGACCTCCGGCTGATTCTGGCTGCGGTCAAGATTAACAACGACCTTGAACGAATCGGCGACCATGCAGTGAACATCGCCGAATCGGCTCTCAAGTATTCGGATGCGGCGCCTCTCAAACCGTTCGTGGATCTCCCCGAGATGGCCCGCGTGACAAAAGGGATGCTCCGCGATTCGATCGATGCGTTCATCCACTCCGACCCGGAGAAGGGGAGAACGGTTCTGGAGCACGACGACATTATCGACGACCTCAACAAGAAGATCTGTTCCGACCTCTCTGAACGCATGCGGACGGACCCGGACACGATCGATCAGGCACTTGACCTCATTCGGGTCAGCAAGAACCTCGAACGCGTCGCCGACCTTGCGACCAACATTGCGGAGGAAGTCATTTTCATTACGCAAGCCCAGGTCGTCAAACATCACCTCGACAAGCGCGGCGCCGGCCACTGACCCCCCGGCCGGCACGCAAACCCCACGTTTTCAGGCCCCCCCACCAGCGGTTCCCTCATTGGTATTCTCACGTTGCATTGGATGCGTAAAATAGATATCTTTCGCAGGTCTTTCATGTTCCACGATGTTTCACGCCAGGACCTGTGGGAAAAATCGTCACCATAGCGAATCAGAAAGGGGGGGTGGGGAAAACCACCACCGCCGTCAACCTTTCAGCCTGCATCGCCGCTGCGGAAAAGCGGACGCTGCTTGTCGATACCGACCCGCAGGCGAATGCGACCAGCGGGATCGGCGTGGAGACATCGGCCGAAGGACGGAGCACATACGAGGTCCTGGTCGGCGGCCTCTCGGCGGCAGAGTCGATACAGAAGACCCAGATGCCCTACCTCTGGGTGATGCCGTCACATATCAATCTGGTCGGAGCGGAGGTCGAGCTTGTCGGGATTGACGAGAGGGAGAAGCGCCTCAAGACCGCGCTGGAGACCATTCGCAACGACTATGATTTTATTTTCATCGACTGCCCCCCCTCTCTCGGTCTCGTGACCCTCAACGCCCTCACCGCCGCTGATTCTGTGTTGATCCCCGTGCAGTGCGAATACTACGCCCTCGAAGGCCTCGGCCAGCTCCTCAACACGATTAACATGGTGAAGAAACAGCTGAACGAATCACTCGATATTGAAGGGGTCCTCCTGACAATGTACGACAGCCGGCTGCGCCTGTCGAACCAGATTGTGGAAGAAGTCAAGAAGTATTTCGGCGAGAAAGTGTTCAAATCGGTGGTGACGCGCAACGTCCGGCTGAGCGAAGCGCCAAGCTTCGGCAAGCCGATTATTCTGTATGATGCCGTCTCCTCAGGGACGAGGAATTACATGGACCTCGCCCAGGAAGTGCTCATCAAGAACAATCACCAGATTCTCACCGCCTGATCGCGCGGGGGTCTCCATGTCAAAAATGAAACCTGTTCTCGGCAGAGGCCTTGCCTCGCTCATCCCCCGGGCACCGTCGGTCGCGCCTGTCCCGGGCGGCCGGCAGGACGACGGCATCGGCGTGGACATCATTGCGACCGTCTCGATCGACCGCATTGACCGTAACCCGTATCAGCCCCGGCACGAATTCGACCCCGTCACGCTCGACGAGCTGAAGCGCTCGATCCAGGAGAAGGGGATCATCCAGCCGATCACGGTCCGGCGCCTCGGAGACCGGTACCAGCTCATCTCCGGCGAGCGGCGCGTCCGCGCCGCGCGGGAGGCGGGCCTTGCCCAGGTCCCCGCGTATATAATCCGGGTCAGATCCAACGAGGAGATGCTCGAGCTCGCACTGATCGAGAATCTGCAACGCGAGCACCTCAATCCGATAGAGATAGCCATTTCCTACAAGCGGCTTATTGACGAGTGCCGCTACTCCCAGGAAGAAGTGTCCCAGAAAATCGGGAAGGACCGGACCACCGTCACGAACTTCCTCCGGCTCCTCAAGCTGCCGGAACCGATTCAGGCCGCAGTGCGCAAGGGAGATATCAGCAGCGGGCACGCGCGTGCCCTTGTGGCGATCGAGGATTCCGCACTGCAGATGGAGATCTTCCGCAAGGTCATCGGGAGGGGTCTGTCCGTCCGCGAGGTGGAGAGGCTTGTGCGTGACAAGGGAACCGCGAGGAAGGGACACCGGCCGGCCCCACGCGCCGGTGCCGGCGTCGCAAGCTCACTCTCCAGCGTCGAAGAGCGGCTGCGCCAGTTCCTCGGGACCAAGGTAATGGTGCGGATGCTGCAGGACGGAAAGGGAGAGATCGTCATTGAATATTACTCCGCGGACGACCTCGAGCGTCTGCTGGAAATCTTTGCGGACCTTCAGGATCGCGGGCGGTAATTGTTCACCAGTGCGGAGCGCCGATGAGCAGAACAGTGATAGCGACCGGGAATGCCCCGCGGGCGATCGGTCCCTACAGCCAGGGGATCGCTTCAGGAGAGGGGCTCGTGTTTACCGCCGGACAGATCCCCCTCATTCCCGCGACAGGGGCGCTCGCGGTCGGGGACATCAAGGTCCAGACGCGGCAGGCGCTCGAAAACGTCCGGGCGATCCTCGAAGCCGGCGGCTCCGGGCTTTCGGCTGTCGTGAAGACCACGGTGTTTATGACTGATCTTTCCGAATTCAGCGCGATGAACGAAGTGTACGCCGAATTCTTCGGCGACGCTCCCCCCGCGCGGTCCACGGTGCAGGTCAGCCGGCTTCCGCGTGACGTCAAGGTCGAAATCGAAGCCATCGGACTCGTCAACCCCCGGTAACGGTGCACCATGCGATGGGGTCTGCAGCCCCTCCTGATCGGTATGCTCTGCTTCTCTGCCCTCCCCGGCGCAGCACAGGGAGTGCATCCTCCTGACTCCCTGGCCGACACCTCCGCCCACACCCGCCCCGTGCGCATGAAATCCGCGGCCACGCCGCATGTTGACTCTCTCAGCCTTCACGCCCATCCGAAGAAGTCCCCCGGAACCGCCATGCTCTTCTCGGCCATCCTTCCGGGGGCGGGACAGTTCTACAACGAGTCGTACTGGAAGGTGCCGATCGTGTTCGGATTCGGGCTTTACTTCGTCTCTTCCTGGCTTGACAACAACCGGCGGTATGCGGACTACAGGGACAAGTACAGTGCGAGCCTGGCGCAAAACCCGGCAGGTGACCCCCGGCTGCTTGCCGTCCGCGAGTTCTATAAAGAGCAGCGCGACTCCTTCACGTGGTACTTCCTGATCCTGTACCTGCTGAATATCGCCGATGCATACGTGGATGCAAGCCTGTACGATTTCAATGTCGGGGGAGACCTGTCGCTCCGCCTCCTCCCGCCGCCGACGGGCGTCGGCCTCGGGATTCGACTGGGATTTTAGTCTGTAGATTAAGGACGGGTACATGCTCAATACCATCTGGATCTCCCTCATTGCGGTCGGGATCCTTGTCGCCGTCGGCAATGACGTGAACGACGAGGCACGGAACACCTACCGCAACGGCATCCCGTTCGACGCCGCACTTGAAGTGCACAAGACGCCGTCGGCCCTCCGTCAGACCTGGGAGGGGGATCTTGTCATGCCGGCAGCCGCGTTCGGCGCATTCTACGGGATTGCTCCTCCTCCCGAGGACGTCCGCCAGCCCGTCAGCATTGCCACATTCCCGGACGGCCGCTCGAGCATAGTGATGGCGGTCGGCGAATCGACGCCCCCGTTCTGGAAGCAGATGGCGAAATCCGCGTCTGCCGCCGGCAGGTTGTCTGCCGTGCTCAGCGAGATCCGCTTCTCCGGGGACGGCATGTCCGCCTCGGCGCGACTGCTCATCGAGCCGATCCGCTTCGTGAAAATGAAGGCGGTCACTGCGGCCGCGCTGGAGTACGCCGCGACCGCTGTCACCATTGCCCTGGGACTGATCG
>JBGPYM010000037.1:0-16669 GCA_041493205.1 Bacteroidota bacterium | reverse complement strand
CGGAAGCGGGCAGCGAGGACTTCACGGAGGTCCAGGCCGCCATTGGGATAGTAATGGAGATCGTCCAGGTGATGACGGATTGCTTCGAGCGCGCGCGGGGAAGGACCGACGGGATTCTCGTTGGAGGCGAGCTTCGTGACGTGCGCGATCCCGAGCTCCCGCTGCAGCTCGGCGATGGGTTTGCCCGCCTTGTAGGGCTCGAGAGATTCTATGTACGGTGGTACAAGGCGCACAAGGAACAGTGGCGGTATGAGGCGCAGGATCGCACTTGTGCGAAAAGATAGCAAAGCACTCTCCGAAATGCAAACAGCGTCCCGGGTCTGGGTACCCGGACGGAACCTTGACATTCCCTGCTCAAATGGTTAACATCTCAACCGACGCATGAAGTCAGATCACCCAGACCATGAATTTGCATGATCCCCCTTCGCGACACGATTCGATCGAAGACGTTTCCGTTCGTGAACTATGCGCTGATCACGCTCTGCGGAGGCATGTTTCTGCTCGAAATATCGCTTGGCGAGCGCGTGGAATCGCTGATCCGGGACTATGGCGTCACGCCCGTCTATGTCTCTTCGACGCTCTTCAGCGGCCACGTTGCCCTCCGGCCCCTGATGACCCTCTTCACCTCCATGTTTCTGCACGGGGGATGGCTGCACCTTGTGGGCAATATGCTCTACCTGTACATCTTCGGGGATAACGTCGAGGACCGCCTCGGTCACCGGGGTTATCTCATCTTTTACCTGCTGGCAGGGGCGGCAGCAGCCCTGACGGAGGTGTATTTCCAGCCGGCGTCCTATGCGCTGCTGATCGGGGCGAGCGGGGCGATTGCCGGCGTGCTCGGCGCATACTTCCTGCTCTATCCGAAGTCGAGAATACTGACGCTGATCCCCCTGTTTGTCTTTTTCCCCGTCGTCGAGGTGTCAGCGTTCTTCTTCCTCGGCTTCTGGTTTTTGATGCAGTTTGTGCAGGGGTGGCTGACCGCGGGAGCCGGCACCGCGGCGTCAGGGGGGGTCGCATGGTGGGCGCATGCGGGCGGATTTGTCGCGGGAGCAGTTCTGCTTCCGATTTTTCTTCTTGCCAGGCGGGCCGGATGACGATCCGGCACAGGGTACCGATGAAGCGCTTCGTTTTCCTTCTCCTCCTCGCTCCGGGGCCCCTCCTTGCGCAGTTTGAAGGGGTCATCGAGAGCAAAAACATAACGACGGACGAGACCGGCCTCCAGCAGGAGTTCACGATGATCATGGAGGTGAAGGGCCCCATGGCGAGGATCACCACCAGCGCCGTCGGGAACACCCCCGCAGTCACGATGATCTGCCGCTCTGACCTCAAGCGTATCTGGATGATCAACGACGAAGAGCGTTCCTATTTCGAGATACCGCAAACCGATGGCGCCGAGGACGTGCCGATCCCCGGCGGGACGGAAGACAAGCCGGTAATCCGGAAGACGGGGAGGACAAGAAAACTTCTCGGGTATGCGTGCGAGCAGTATATTGTCCGGCGGAGCGATGCGGAGACGGAGATCTGGGGGACAAAGAAGCTGGGCGGCCTGGCACAGTCCCTCGCAAAATCGCTCGGGCAGGAGCAGATCGGCAAGGGAGCCGACTGGACGGACGGGCTGACGAAGATCGGGGTGTTTCCGCTCTCCGCCTCGACGCGTATTGGCGGCGAAATTGTGGAATCACAGGAAGTGACGCGCATCGAAAAGCGCGCGCTCCCGCCGGAACTGTTCGCCGTTCCGGCGGGATACAAGAAACAGAGTGTCGGCGAGATGTTAAAGTAACGCAGGGATCACACCTCACATGCGCTTCGACTTTTTTCAAATGTTCGTGCCGCGCCGGAAGTCCGGCGCGAAGCCCCGGTTCCGCGACACTCTCAAGATGATCCCGATCTTCACGGATCTCGGAAGGCGTGAACTGGCCTCCGTGGAACGAATTCTGCACAGAAGGGAATATCATGCGGGGGAAGTGATCTTCCGGCAGGACGAGCCGGGGCTCGGCATGTACATCATCGAGTCGGGTCGGGTCCGCATCCATGCCGACGGATCGCTCGACAACGTCACGGAGCTCGGGGACGGAGAGTTTTTCGGTGAGTTGCCTTTGCTGGACGGCGGGACCCGCTCGGCGACGGCAATGGCGAAAACGCCCTGCCGCATTTACGGTTTTTTCCAGCCCGACCTGTTCGCCCTCATTGAACGGAATCCACCGCTCGGCGTTAAAATCGTCATGAGTCTTGCGGCCATTATCGGCATGCGCCTCCGTGCGGCCAATGAGCGGGTGGAAGCGTTGTTGCGTGGGCCGACGGGCAGGGACGCCCGTCCTACCAGGTCAATCCCTGTGGAAGGCCGCCGCCCGTCCGGAGCCAAACGCCGGCGGGGGAACGCATGATGGGCATGAGTTCCACCCATCTCAACCGGTGGATGGTCATCGGGGGCATCGCCCTGATCGTCATCCTCTCCATCCTCGTTCCCGGCGTCGCGAAGCTGATCGTCCTGTCCGCTCTTCTCGCGTATATCTTCGACCCGATCGTGACGGCGATCGAACTCCGTGGGTTCAGCCGTACGGTCAGCACGCTTCTGTTCTTTGCCTTCCTTCTTTCGATCCTCGGCCTCGCGGTCGCGTTCCTCGCGCCCGTGGCCGTCACGCAGCTCAGGGCGCTGCAGGTGGGCGCAGGGTCGGAACAGACCGCCGGGGTCATCCTGCGGCTGCAGGCGGTCATCCGGAGCGAGCTCGGGTTTCTCGGCATGGGTGATATTGATCTTGCCGGGAAGATCACTCAGCTCGGCACGTACCTGAGCAGCTGGCTCGTCGACTTCGTTGTACACGAGGGGGTCTCGCTGATCGTGTACGGTCTCGCGGTCCCGTTTATTGTCTTCTTCCTGCTGAAGGACGGGCGGGAGATAAAAAAAGGGTTCATCGGTCTGGTCCCGAACCGTTACTTCGAATTCACGCTCGACCTGATGTACAAGATGGACACGCAGCTCGGCAATTACCTGCGGAGCCAGTTCATCGACGCCCTCACGTTCGGCGTGCTCTCCACGATTGCCCTCTGGCTGCTCGGGGTCAAGTATTTCATTTTCATCGGCGCGTTCGCCGGACTCGCAAACCTGATCCCGTATGTGGGTCCCATTGCCGGTGCGCTCCCTGCAGTCGCGGTTTCGCTTTTTTCCACAGGTGACGCGGCGATGGCAATACAGGTCGTCGCGGCGTTCACCGGACTGAAACTGCTCGATGATATCGTGATTCAGCCCCTCCTCGTCTCGAAAGGCGTAAACCTGCATCCGCTGCTGGTGTTGCTCGCAATCATCATCGGGGGGGAGCTGTTCGGCATTCTGGGGATGCTGCTGGCCGTGCCGGCGACCGGGTTCGGAAAGGTGGTCCTGCAGGAGAGTATTGTCACGCTGCGGAAGTACCGGCTGACGGAGTAATCGTTGAAGTAGCACCGGCGTCCCCGCCGGTGGCCGGTCTGTACCAAAGGAGGGACTCGAACCCTCACGGTGTTGCCACCACTGGATTTTGAGTCCAGCGCGTCTACCAATTCCGCCACTTTGGCAACGAAACTTTGTTAATATAGAAAGATCACTCCCCAAACTCAATCGAGGATCCGGCGCTCCGCTCATCTTTACTCCCTGACGTCATTCAGTTATCTTACGACAGATGAGCCGGCTCCTAATTTCTTCTCTCTTCGTTGTTCTCTGTACTCTTCCTGTCCGCGCCCAGGAGGAGCGACTCCCCTCGCTTCCGTCGTTCTCGCTGACGCTCCCGGTTACCCGCGCGCTCGTTGACTCACTCCTCCGGCTCCCGCACCAGTTCATCGCCGCGGGAAGCGACACGGTGCTGCTCGATTCGTCGATCGTCCTGCGACGGGGCGCCGATTATTCAGCCGTCTACAGATTCGGCACCGTGCGGTTTGACTCCCGGTTTCTCGCCTCTCTCCTGTCGGATACGTCGGGACGCACGCATGTGCTGACGATCCGCTATGAGTATTTCCCGTTCCGGTTCCGCGACGAATATGCCAGACGGATGCTCGTAGCGCTCCGGGACACCACCGGGAAGGACACCATCGCGGTGGCCCGGCCCGCCGCCGCATTCTCGCTGGACGATATCTTCGGGCCTCACCTGCAGAAAAGCGGGAGCATCGTCCGCGGATTCACGGTCGGATCGAACCGCGACCTTTCGCTCAACTCCGGATTCCGCATGCAGCTTGCGGGGAAGATCGCGTCGGACATCGATATCACCGCCTCGCTGACTGACGAAAATACGCCCATTCAGCCGGAAGGGACGACGCAAACGCTGCAGGAGTTCGACAAGGTGTTCGTCGAAATCAGGAGTACGGATGTCTCCGCGACCCTCGGCGACTTTGTGCTCGACATGAACGGGCAGGAATTCTCCCGGCTCAGCAGAAAACTGCAGGGGGCAAAAGGGACGGCGGAGTACCGGGTCGGTTCGACCTCCGGCTCGGCCGTCATCGCCGGAGCCGTCACGCGCGGGAAATTCAACACGATGCAATTTACCGGCCTCGAGGCGGTGCAGGGTCCCTACCGGCTGACGGGGAGAAACGGAGAACGCGAGATCATCGTGATCGCCGGGACGGAGCGCGTGTACATCAACGGCGAAGCGATGACCCGGGGTGAGACAAATGACTATACGATCGATTACTCCACAGGGGAAGTGACGTTCACCCCGCGGCGGCTCGTCACCTCGGCGTCGAGGATCGTAATCGACTTTGAGTACACCGACCGGCAGTTTTCCCGCTCGTTGTTCGGGGTGAAGAACGCGACCTCATTCCTCGATGAAAAGGCCCGGCTGACCTTCTCATTCCTGCGTGAAGCCGATGACCCCGATGCGCCGATCGATTTTGCCGTCACCGACAGCGCCCGGAAGGTCCTCGACCAGGCCGGGGGCGACCGGAACAAGGCCGTTGTCTCCGGCGTCACCCGCGTGGATACCGGCGGCGTGTACGTACAGATCGATTCGATCCTTGCGGGGGGCGCCCCGGTCAGGTTCTACCGCTATGCCCCGGGCGACCCGAGCGCAAAGTACCTGGTGCGCTTCTCGTTTGCAGGCACGGGACGCGGTGAGTACACGCGCGAACAGATCGGCGTGTTCACCTGGAGAGGTTCCGGCGGGGGAGACTACCTGCCGATTGTGTACCTCCCGATGCCTCAGTCGGATCAGATTGTCGACCTTTCGCTCGATCTGCGCCCTCTCAAGGAACTGACCCTGTCCGGGGAATTCGCTCGCAGCGAGTTCAATGCGAACCGGTATTCCACACTTCCGGGGGTCGTCACAAGGGGAGGAGCGCTCCTCCTTTCCGCTGCCTGGGCTCCGCGCGATGTCACCATCGGCGGACTCAACGTCGGGGGATTCGACCTGTCCTTGAAGGAACGCCGTGTCGGAAAGGACTTTGTTCCGATCGATCGGACGAATGACATCGAATTCAACCGGAAGTGGGGCGTGGACACGCTCGCGACGGCCGACGAGGAAATTCAGGAGGGATCCCTCCGCTACATGCCGCAGAAGGATGTCACTGTCGGCGGATCGTATGGCCGCATCACGCGGGGCGACGATCAAACGTCAACGCGCGCGGAGGGATCGCTCCTGCTGCAGGGGCCGTTGCTTCCCGCCACCACGTACACGATTGAACGCGTCAAGTCCACCGACAGGGTCGGGGACAGCGAGGGGATCTGGCTCCGGCAGAAAGGTTCGACTTCGTATGCCGTAGGCCTCTTCACTCCGGGATTCTCGTATGAAGGCGAACGGCGGACGGTGAGGCCGCTCGGAGGGACTGAGATCAGGCCCGGCAGCTTCAGTTTCGATATGGTCGGACCGCGCCTGGCCGTCAGGGATCTGGGACCGCTGAGCGCCACCGCGGAATACATATGGCGGAATGACAACCTGCCCCTGGGAGGGGCGCTCCTCCGGGAGTCCAATTCGTTCACACAGTCCTATACTGCCCGGCTTGCGGAGCGGGGGAATTTCACGACGGCGCTGGAAGTGACTCTCCGCGAGAAGCGGTTTACGCCCGGGTTCAAGACGCTGGGCAACAGCGATGTCCAGACGGTGCTTGTACGAAGCCAGTCGCACTACGCGCCTCTCGATCGCGGCGTGGACGCCGATCTCTTTTATGAAGTGGCGACGCAGCGGTCGTCCAGGCTGGAGCGCGTATTCGTGCGCGTGGCGCAGGGGTCAGGGAGCTACAGGTACCTGGGCGATCTGAACAACAATGGCATCGCGGATGAGAGTGAATTCGTGACGGCGCGGTTTGACGGCGACTTCATTGCGATCACCGTGCCGACGGACCAGCTCTTCCCGATAATCGATCTGAAAACGAGCGCACGCGTGCGCGTGAACCCTGCCCGGTTCCTCCCGCAGGGCGACGGGTTTCTTTCCGGCGTACTTTCCGCACTCTCCACGGAAACCTACCTGCGGATCGAAGAGAAAAGCAGTGAGCACGATCTGAAGCAGATTTATCTCCTGAACCTCAACCGGTTTCTTCGCGATTCGACCACACTCGCTGGCTCACAACTGTTTACGCAGGACGTACAGATCTTCGAGGGGCGGCCCCTCTTCTCGGCCCGCTTCCGCTACCAGCAACGGCGCGGGTTGACCGGATTCAGCACCGGCATCGAGCGGGCGTACGGACGGGAGCGGTCAATCCGGCTCCGCTGGCAGCTCGTCCCCGAGATTTCGAACCAGCTCGACTATGTGAACAAGAACGACCGCGTTTCATCCCTGCAGCAATCGAACAGATTACGCGATATTCTCTCGAATTCATTCATCTTTGACGTCTCCTACAGGCCCGAACAGAACGTCGAGCTCGGTATGAAGTTCGAGATGGGAAAATCCACCGACAGGTTCCAGACTCCGGAGGTCGATGCTGCGCTCAACGCGCAATCGGTCAGGATTGTGTATGCGTTGCTGGGGGCGGGGCAGGTGCGTGCGGAGGCGTCGCGGGAGGAGATTCAGCTCGGGCGGGCAATCGAAGCCTCTCCGTATGAGTTGACAGGCGGCCGTGTCGCGGGGAAGACGTGGATCTGGCGCGTGGGTTTCGACTACCGCATGACGCAATTCATCCAGGCGACGCTCGCGTACGACGGACGGAGCGAAGGCGGTCAATTGCCCGTGCATACCGCGCGCGCGGAGGTCCGGGCGTTCTTCTGATTTCGCTTGCCTTTCAGAACCCTATTCTTTATACTCACCGTTGCCCGCATAACGCGACTCCGGGGGGATCCCGCTCTCACTCTCATTATCACTCGTCGACGTTCATCTGGCGCCGCCATGGTGTACTGCACGTCATTCGACTCGAAGATCGGACTCATCTACGTCGCCTCGACAGAGAAGGGCGTCTGCAAGGTCAGCCTTCCCCGTCAGACGAAACGGGATTTTTTCCACTGGCTCCGCGACAACTTCGATGACCATGATGTTGCCGACAACAAGTCGCGGAACAAGGAAGCGATCGATCAGTTGACGCGTTACTTCAACGGCAAACTCGCAAAGTTCACCTGCAGCGTCGATCTCCTCGGCACACCGTTCCAGACGCGCGTCTGGCGCGAACTCACAAAGATTCCGTACGGCACCACGATCTCCTACAAGCAGCTTGCAAAGCGGCTCGGCACCAGCAGGGGCTTCCAGGCAGTCGGCCGTGCGAATGCCGCCAACCCGGTTCCGATCATCATCCCTTGTCACCGCGTGATCGGCACCGACGGTTCTCTCGTCGGGTATGCGAGCGGACTCAAGACAAAAGAATTCCTCCTCAAGCTCGAAGGTTCTCTTCTCATCTGACCTCTTTTCTCTTTTCATTTTTCACTTTTTTCTGTTCTCTGCTTATTGCGTTATTGCCTTCCGCCCCCTTTTTCTGTATACTTTCCTGATGTCCTTCCTCGACGAACTGAATCCAGCGCAACGCGACGCCGTCAAAGCCGTCAACGGCCCGGTGATGATCATTGCGGGTGCCGGAAGCGGGAAGACGCGCGCGCTCACCTACCGGGCAGCTCATCTCATTGAGCTCGGCGTCCGGCCCGACGCGGTCCTCGCCCTTACCTTTACGAACAAGGCGTCGAACGAAATGAAGGGGCGCATCGTCGCCCTGGTGGGGGAGAAAAGCCGCGCCATATGGATGGGCACCTTCCATTCCGTGTTTGCGCGCATTCTGCGGTTCGAAGCCGAAAAAATCGGGTACCAGCGCAATTTCTCCATCTACGATTCCGACGATTCGATGTCGCTGATCCGCGGCATCATGAGCTCCTTCGGCATCTCCGGACAGCAGTTCAGTCCGCAGGGAATCCGCTCCCGCATCAGCAAGGCCAAAAACGCCATGTCATCCCCCAAAGCAATGCTGGAGGGGGCCGTCGACCCGATGACGGAGCGTACGGCGCAGGTGTATGAAGAGTACGAACGGCGCCTGAAGAAATCGAACGCGATGGACTTCGACGACTTGCTTCTGAAGCCGCTCGAAGTGTTCGCAAAACACCCGGACGTGCTCGAACGGTATCACTACCGCTTCAAGTACATCATGGTGGATGAATATCAGGACACCAACCGTGTCCAGTACCGGCTGATCAAGGAGCTCGCGAAGCTCAACCGGAACGTCTGCGTTGTGGGCGACGACGCGCAGAGCATTTACGCCTTCCGGGGCGCGGATATCCGCAACATCCTCGATTTCGAAAAAGACTATCCGGAGTGCCAGGTTTTCCGTCTCGAGCAAAATTACCGGTCCACGAAGACGATCCTCGACGCCGCTGATTCGATCATCCGGCGTAACCTGGACCAGATTCCCAAAAAACTCTGGACGGAAAATGCGGCGGGAGAGCCCGTCACCCTTCTGACATGCGACGATGACCGGGATGAAGGGTATAAAATCGTGGCTCATATCCAGGATGAATCCCTCCGGAACAAGCTCGATTTGAAAGATTTCGCCGTCCTGTACCGCACGAACGCCCAGTCGCGTTCCATCGAAGACGCCCTCCGGCGGACCGGGATCCCCTATATCATTGTGGGGGGAGTCGCATTTTACAAGCGAAAGGAGATCAAGGATATCCTCGCCTACCTGAGCGTGATTGCAAACCCGAAGGACAGCGAGAGTCTCCTCCGCATCGTCAACGTCCCCACCCGCGGTATCGGCGAAACGACGATCGGAAGAATTCGCGCGGCCGCCGAGGAGCACAAGCTTTCTCTGTATGACGCGCTGGTCTCCAAGCACCTCGAAGGAGTCGTCGCAGACCGCACCCGGACCGTGATACGCGCCTTTCACCGGCTCCTGGGGAAATACATCGGACTCAAAGAGGACATGTCCGTGGGAGAGCTTGCGCGGACGCTCGTCGATGAAATCGGCATCCTGAAGGACCTCAAGGAGGAAAACACGTCCGAGTCGATGAACAGGAGTGAAAACATCCGGGAGTTGGTCTCGGCCCTTACCGAATTCGGCACACGGGCCGAAGGGGGGCGGCTGGAGGATTTTCTGGAGGAAGCTTCGCTCGTTTCCGACATCGACCAGGCGGAATTCGGCCGGAATGCGGTGACGCTTATGACCCTCCACTCGGCAAAAGGCCTCGAATACCCCGTCGTCTTTGTGACCGGACTCGAAGAAGGGCTTTTTCCGCTTGCGGGCGCCGCTTCGGACCGGGTCGAGCTCGAAGAAGAGCGCCGCCTCATGTACGTCGGCGTGACGCGCGCGAAACAGAAAGTGTACCTGACCTGGGCGGTGACGCGATACCGTTTTGGAGAGATGACACACTCATCGCGGTCCCGTTTCCTTGAAGAAATCGACGAATCGCTCATCCGGCAGGAGGGGGCGGGGCACTCCGCAACCAGGGCCTACCGCCGCCCCGGGGCCGGCATGTTTGATGCTCCGGCGCACGGCCCTGCGGCCGCCCGGAAAAAGCCGGCGGACGAGACTCAGAAGTATTTCGCCGATCCGCTCCCTGACTACGAGGGCGAATCACAGGAGATGTACCACGTAACGGTAGGTTCCCGCGTCACGCACGAGACGTTCGGCAGCGGCCGCATTCTCGCGATCGATGGGAGAGGGGAGAACGCACGGGCGATCGTGGACTTCGAAAGTGTCGGGCGGAAACACCTGATGCTCAAGTTCGCAAACCTCCGACCGCATTGACCGGACCCCCCGACGATGTCTGAACCTCTCCTCCGGACAATCCGGCGCACGCGCAGCCGGCTCCTCGCAGCATGGTCGTACACACGGTCGGTGTGGCGTAAGCTCGCCGAGGACGATGTGCTGTTCCTCGCTTCGGGTCTTGCCTTTAACGGCATCCTCACGATGATCCCGATATTGTTTCTCTCCGCCGCCGCTGTGGGGACGGTTCTTCACTCGTATGTTCTCAGCCTGCAGCAGCTCAACGAAATCCTCGACACGATCTTCCCCCGCCAGCCGTTCGCCGAAGAAATAAAACTGAGCATCCGGTCGATCATCATGGACATCGTGACGTACCGGCGGTCCATCGGAATCCTGGGGTTCGTGGTGCTCCTCTGGACGACCACCTCGCTGTTCGATGCCCTCCGGAGCGCCCTGCACCGTATCTATGAACTGAAGCGGACCCGGGGGCTGCTCGCAAGCCTGGCACACGACATCGGGTTCATTACCATCGCGTTCGTGCTCTTCCTTGCAACCAATTTCGCAATCTGGGTCTACACGCTGGTGACGCCCTGGGCGATGAACGTGACGTGGCTGAAATCGTTCGTGACGACTGAATTTACGCGCGCGATTCCGACGATGATCATCGTGGTTCTGACCGCAGGGATGTTCTATATTATCTACCGCTATATGACCGACATCAAGCCCCCCCGGACCGCAGCGGCGATTTCGACCCTGACGACGACGCTTCTCTGGGTCCTCTCCGGGAGGGTGTTCGCCGTCTACCTTTCCGACTGGTCCGCGATCGGGAGGATCTACGGGCCGTACGCATTTCTGCTGGTGCTCATGATCTGGATCTACTTCTCCAGCCTGCTTTTTGTGTTCGGCGGGATCGTGGGGCAGGTGTACTGGGAACGGCACAAATTGGAGGCATAATGTCAAAGAACTCCATAGACTATCTTCGTTCGCTGCGCGAGCTGGCCATGCTGGGCGGCGGTAAAAAGCGTATCGAGGATCAGCACAAGAAGGGGAAGCTCACGGCCCGTGAGCGCCTTGCGATCCTGCTCGATGAAGGGAGCTTCGAGGAAATGGACATGCTCGCCGAACACCGGTCGCACGATTTCGGGCTCGAGAAACAGCGATACCTCGGTGACGGGGTCGTGACCGGGACCGGCACGATCGACGGGAGACTGGTGTGCGTCTTCAGCCAGGACTTCACCGTGTTCGGGGGCTCGCTCTCGGAGGTCCATGCGGAGAAAATCGGCAAGGTGATGGATCTCGCGATGAAGGTCGGCTGTCCGGTGATCGGACTGAATGATTCCGGCGGGGCGAGGATTCAGGAGGGCGTTGTCAGTCTCGGTGGGTATGCCGACATCTTCCTGCGGAACACGCTTGCGTCGGGCGTCGTCCCGCAGATCTCCGCCGTCCTCGGGCCGTGTGCCGGCGGTGCTGTCTATTCGCCGGCGATCACCGACTTCACCCTGATGGTCAGGCACACGAGCTACATGTTTGTCACGGGCCCCAATGTCGTGAAGACCGTCACGCACGAGGAAGTCAGTGCCGAGGATCTCGGCGGGGCGACGACGCATGCAACGCGGAGCGGCGTGGCTCATTTCGCCTGCGACAGCGAGGTGGATTGCCTGCAGAAAGTTCGCACGCTCCTGAGCTACATCCCTTCCAACAACCGCGATGACGCGCCATCGGTCCCGTGCACGGACGACGTGAACCGGCGCGATCCCTCCCTCGACACGGTCGTACCGGAGAATCCGAATAAGCCGTACGACATCAAGAAGGTGATTGCGAGCGTCGTCGACAACGGCGTGTTTTTCGAGGTGCATGAACATTTCGCTCCGAACATCGTGGTGGGGTTCGCGCGTCTCGGCGGCGCTTCTGTGGGGATCGTGGCAAACCAGCCTGCAGTACTGGCCGGGGTGCTCGACATCGATTCATCGCGCAAAGGAGCGCGCTTCGTCCGGTTCTGCGATGCGTTCAATATCCCGCTCATCGTGTTTGAGGATGTCCCCGGTTTCCTCCCGGGTACGGATCAGGAATGGCGCGGCATCATCACCAACGGCGCCAAGCTTCTCTATGCATTCTGCGAAGCAACTGTCCCGCGGATCACGGTGATTACCCGGAAGGCGTACGGGGGAGCCTATGACGTCATGAACTCGAAGCATATCCGCGGGGACATGAACTTCGCCTGGCCGACGGCGGAGATTGCCGTGATGGGACCCAAAGGAGCCGCGGAGATAATCTTCAAACGCGAGATCGAAGCGGCGCCCGATCGTGAGAAGGCGCTGGCGGAGAAAGAGAAGGATTACCGGGAGAAATTCGCCAATCCGTATCTTGCGGCGAGCAGGGGCTACATCGACGACATCATCGAGCCGATGGAAACGCGCCCGCGCCTCATCCGGGCCCTCCGGCGGCTGGAGGATAAAGTGGTCGGTAATCCCCGCAAAAAGCACGGGAATATCCCATTGTGACTTTCCTCACAATACCTCACATTCACCTTGAATATCCTACCTAAACTCGCTATCTTCAAAGCAATTACGCCCAACAAGCCAGAGGGGACGCATGACGCGATTCTTGGCCGGAGTGCTTGTCTGTTGTATTCTCCTTCTCATAGTCGGTTGCTCTTCCGAAGAGACAACGAGCACGCCTGCACAGCCGGTATCGCGGGGTATGTCCGAATCCGGCAAGGTTCCCGCGCCTGCACAAACGGCTGACCTCACCCCGGATACCTCCCAATTTCTTAACCTAGTCCCCGAGTCCCTCTCGACGGCGTCCGATTCGATCGTCGGCGCGATGCTCGAACAGGCCCGCCAGCACTATCTCTCGGCCATTGCCGCCCAGGAGGAGCGTGATTCGCTCCGGTCAAGCTCGCAGTTTGAGGAAGCGATTGCCATTCTGAACGAACTGAGCTATGTCCCGAATATCGACAACAACAAAGACTTCAACGATCTGAGCAAGGCGATTGTCGAGGATTATGAACAGTATATCGCGCGCATCGACAGCCTGAGTCCGCAAAGCTCGATCTTCGCCCTCCGGGAAAAACTGAATCAGATCATAGAGACCGCCGACTCCGCAGGGACCGCCGTCACGACGCGGATCATCCAGGGAACGACCGTTCCGCTCGAGATCAACAATCTGGTGGAGCAGAATATCAAGTTTTACCAGGGGCGTGGTCGGGATCATATGGAACGCTGGCTCAGTCTCGCGGGGCGGTATTTCCCAATGATGAAGAAAGTGATGAAGGACGAGGGTGTCCCGGAGGAGATCGCGTTTCTCTCGATGCCGGAGAGCGGTCTGAATCCGGTCGCGCGCTCGTGGAAAAAGGCGGTCGGCCTGTGGCAGTTCGTGAAAGCGACCGGAAGATTGTACGGTTTGACCGGGAATTTCTGGTACGACGAACGTCGTGATTTTGAAAAGGCGACGCGGGCGGCGGCGAAGCACCTGCGTGACCTGCATGAGGAATTCAACGACTGGTATCTCGCGCTTGCCGCATACAATTCGGGGGCCGGGCGGGTCTACCGCGGGATTCGGCGGAGCGGTTCGACCGATTTCTGGGAAATGCGCCGCAAGCTCCCAAGAGAAACCCGCAACTACGTCCCGCAGTACATTGCCGTGACGGTGATCGGACTGAACCCCGGCGCCTACGGGTTTGACGGCATCCCCCAGGAGAAGGAGCTGGTGTTTGAGCGAGTGAGCGTTGACGATTGCGTCGATCTTGAAGTACTGGCACGATGCGCCGGCACGGATGTTGAGACCATGCGCACGCTCAATCCGGAACTCGTGCAATGGTGTACGCCTCCGGGCATGAAGGGGTATACGCTGCGCATTCCCGCCGGATCGTCGGCACGGTTTGCAGTGCAATACGCTCAGATTCCCGCAGACCAGAAGCGGGACATGATCGTTCATGTCATTCGGAAGGGGGAAACACTCGGCTCGATCGCCAACAGGTATGGGATCCCGGTGGCGGTGATTGAGGAATCGAACAGAATTACCTCCGCACGGAGACTCTCCGTCGGAAAGACGATCGTGATTCCTGTTCCGCGCGGGTCCACCCGGTTCGCATCCCTTGTGGCATCATCTTCGCGTGTCGAGCCCGGCCTGAGAGTTCGTGGGGGGGGCGTGGGGAGGAAGACGGATGGACAGACGAAAATCGCGCGTGCGCTGGCGTACGCGCAGAAACGGCAGCCGCCTGATGCGAAGGACAAAACGCGAGTGGTCTACCGGGTCAAAAAAGGCGACACCCTTGGTCATATCGCCGAATGGTACGGCGTCCGTGCGACCGACATCAGAAACTGGAACGATCTTGCCTACGGCCGGACCATCCGCGCCGGCGCGGATCTGAATATCTGGGTGGAGAAGCAGGATGCGGCGCGGTACAAGAAGATCGACGAGATGACATTCGCCGAGAAACAGGCTGCGACGGTGCACCCGGCGATAGCGGCGGGCGACGCAGCGGACGAAGGATCACAGCGGTATGTTGTGAACAAGGGTGAAACGCTCGAGACAATCGCCTCCGCGCACAACGTCACCGTCAGGCAGATGCAACACTGGAACAATCTGCGGACGAGCCGGATCAATGCCGGTCAGCAACTCGTGATCCATTCCGATGCACAGTCGCTGACAGCCCCGGCGGGATCGAAACAGGATGATGTGCAGATGAGAGACGGGAACAAAGTGCTGGTCTACAAGGTGAAGCGCGGCGACACTCTCTGGGACATCGCCCGCGCGCACAATGTCGAGCCGCGCGATCTGAAGAACTGGAACGACATCACACGCAACAAAATCTACGCGGGACAGGAACTGATCATTCACGTCGGCGCCGCGGACCTGCGTCAATGAACGATCACCCGCTCCCCGTCGGCAGTGACAGAGCGGGGCGCCGGTGGTTGCGCAGCGTGCTCCTGGCACTCTCTCTCCTCATGCTCCTTCTGGTCGCGTGGGAGCTCTTCCTTGAAGTGAAGTGGAATGCCGGCCCGTTTCAAGCGGATATCACACCCGCGCTCAAGGAACAACTACGCGCGGAAGGCCTCAAGGCTCTTGCGGGTGGAGACGTTCCTGTGGGAGCCGTGGTGATCTACGGCGACTCGGTAATCGGGGCGGGGTGCAATACCGTTATTGCAAGGGGGGAGGCAGGCGGGCACGCCGAGATCAATGCGCTCAGCGATGCGATGAAACGGATCGGGGTCCGCCGGTTCGACGCACTCAACAGGGATTCACTGGTTCTGGTGTCAACCTTCGAGCCATGCCTCATGTGTACCGGGGCGCTGATGGAGGCAAAGGTGAGGCACGTGCGGTTTCTCAAGCCAAAGCCCCTCTTGTACCGTCTGCGGGAGGATGCGCGCCAGTTCCTGGCCACGATCAGGATGGAGCGGCGCGAGCCATCGGAACTGCAGGACTCGCTCTTTCTCAACGCGGCGTCCCAACGGCGATGAGGCGGTGCCAGTAATCGCGGTGGATGTAGTGGGTGATGATTGAAGTGAACTCGCCGACGAGATCGTGGGGCATCATCACGTAGACCATCGAGGCCTGTTCCCCCAGCGAAGCATTGTGGTCGAGGAACACGTTGTACTCTTCGAGCGCCTCTTCTGAATCGAGACTCTCACGGTTTTCCCGCACAACCCCGAAGACAATCCGCCTGTGCTCGTGGTCGAATCCGATCACATCGGGCCGTTTATCATGCGCCGACCCGAATCCCGTGTTGGCGATATCCGGAGGCATTTCGAGACCCTCGATTCCCCGGGCGCCTTTGATTTCGACTCCATCATTGGCTAACAGGTCGACCAGTGTCTGGACGAGAAGATCCCGGGATCGGACGGTTGCGTCCATTCTTATCTTCTGTTGTAGATCGGCGGAGGGGGAGAGATTCGAACTCTCGACAGAGGTTTACCCCCTGTGACGGTTTAGCAAACCGTTGGTTTCGGCCACTCACCCACCCCTCCAGGGGCAGACGTTGCAGACGATACTGATGGAGCCAATATAGCGAGAAAATGGGGCCTAAACAACAGAATCAGGCCCATTCTCTGTTGATTCTTTAGGCGGTTTTTCGCATGTTGTATCGCATGTTTTCTTTGTAACTCGTTACACTCCCTGAAATAATCGCTGGGCCAGAAACTCTGGAAGTCCGACTTCGCGAATCGCGCGTGCGGTCTTTTGAATATCGTAGGGAACGCGGACCATCTGGAAGTCCTGCGTGGCCGTATTGAAGAGTCCGAATGCAGCCTGCGCGTTGCCGTCGCGCGGCTGACCGACGCTCCCCACGTTGATCATGTGGCGTATCGTCGTCGAATACTTGTTGACAGTTCCGTCTTCCCCGATGATGACCGGCACGTGCGTATGGCCGATGAAGCAGACTCTCGTAGTGAATGCGGCAAAGTTCTCCTGGGCCGCCCGCATGGTTAACACATACGTCCACGCATCAGGATTCAGCGGCGAAGAGTGGGCGAGTGTCACTCCATTCTGCTCCGTCATGAACGGGAGCCCCCGGAGGAATTCCTGGTTCGCCTCTGTCACTGCAGTGCGTGTCCACTGTATGGCGCTCAGGCCGTAATGATTGAAGTCCGTTAACGGCGTG
>JBGPYM010000364.1:0-2486 GCA_041493205.1 Bacteroidota bacterium | reverse complement strand
GCAGATTTTTGACTTCCAGAAGACTCATCGACTCCTCATGATCATTGATGCCTGTGTACTTACCCTACGCTCCCCTCGAGGCTGACGCCGAGCAGCTTCTGCGCCTCGACGGCAAACTCCATCGGGAGTTCGCGGAAGACCTCGCGACAGAAGCCGTTGACGATCATGTTGACGGCATCCTCCGTGGAAAGGCCCCGCTGCTTGCAGTAGAAAATCTGGTCCTCGCCGATCTTCGACGTGGACGCTTCGTGTTCGACTTTCGACGTCGTGTTTTTCACCTCGATGTACGGGAACGTATGGGCACCGCACCGGTCGCCAAGCAGAAGTGAATCGCACTGCGAAAAATTCCGGGCGTTCGCAGCGCCTTTCTTTACTTCCACGAGCCCGCGGTATGAATTATTCCCCCGCCCTGCCGAGATTCCCTTGGAGACGATCGTGCTCCGGGTGTTCTTCCCGATATGGATCATCTTCGTCCCGGTGTCCGCCTGCTGGAAGTGGTTGGTCACCGCCACGGAGTAAAACTCGCCGATCGAGTTGTCGCCGATCAGGAGGCAGCTCGGATATTTCCATGTGATGGCGGAACCCGTCTCGACCTGCGTCCAGGAGATGTGGGAATTGTCGCCCGCGCATTTGCCCCGCTTGGTGACAAAATTGTAGATGCCCCCCTTCCCTTCCTTGTCGCCGGGGTACCAGTTCTGCACCGTCGAATACTTGATGTGCGCGTTGCCGAGCGCAACGAGCTCCACGACCGCCGCGTGAAGCTGGTTCGTATCGCGCATCGGAGCGGTGCACCCTTCCAGGTAGCTCACGTACGCACCCTCGTCCGCCACGATCAGCGTCCGCTCAAACTGCCCCGTGTCCGCCGCGTTGATGCGGAAGTACGTCGAGAGTTCCATGGGGCAGCGGACCCCTTTCGGGATATAGCAAAACGAGCCGTCCGTGAAGACGGCGGAGTTGAGGGCCGCGAAGAAGTTGTCCCCCGCGGGGACCACCGAGCCGAGGTACTGCCGGACCAGGTCGGGGTGCTCGCGCACCGCTTCCGAGAACGAGCAGAAGATGATGCCGAGCTCGTTCAGCTTGCCTTTGAACGTGGTCGCGACGGAAACACTGTCGAACACCGCATCGACAGCAATCCCTGAGAGGCGTTCCTGTTCCCCGAGCGAGATGCCGAGCTTGCTGTAGGTCTTGAGAAGTTCGGGGTCGACCTCCTCGAGGGATTTCGGATTCTTCTTCTGCTTCGGCGCGGCGTAGTAAATGATATTCTGGTAGTCGATCGGAGGATGATGGACGTTCGGCCACTGAGGTTCCTTCATCGTCCGCCAGTGCCGGTACGCCTTCAGCCGCCACTCGAGCAGCCATTCCGGCTCCCCTTTCTTGAGGGAGATGAACCGGATAATATCTTCGCTCAGACCGCGGGGCGCGTTCTCCGATTCAATATCGGTGACAAACCCATACTTGTACTCGCGGTTGGCGAGTTCTTCTATTGCATTGTTCTCAGTTGCCATATTCAACCTTATGCCGGTTTTGAAGCCGCCTGCTGGGACGCCGGTGCCACCCCTGCTGGTCTCGGTGCCGGAGCCGCCGGTGCCGCGGGCTTTGCGGCAGGGGGTTTCACGACGGGCTTCCGGTATTCCGGGTAATTCACCGCCCATGTCTGGTGATCAACGGGGACGAATATCCCCTCCTTCTCGAGCTTTTTGACAAACTCCCGCGCAATCTGCTCGGCGGCGGGATATGTCACTTTCATATCCTTCTTCTCAAGAAACGTCAGTATCCCGTAGTGGACGTCGCGGAAGAAGAAATTCGACTGATGGTACATCGGGAACCTGGACTTGAGGAACCCCAGGACCTCCTTATGATTTTCGAGCACGTATGCGAGCTGTTTCATCGTTGCCTGTTGCTGTTGGTTAATGTACGTGAACTGAATGCTGAAGCCGTTCCGCGACTTCGTGGTGCGTCTCCGCCACTCTCTGTATGGTGTATTCGATCTCTTCTTCGGTCGTGAACCTTCCAAGCCCGAAACGGAGGCTCGCACTTGCTTCGTCCGTTGATAATCCGATCGCAAGGAGCACATGTGACGGCCCGGGCGACGCTGAACTGCAGGCGGAGCCGGACGATACGGCGATGTCCTTCATTGTCATCATCAATGCGTCGGCGGTGACTCCGGGGAATGTGATATTTGCGTTATTGGGGAGACGCTGCGTTGTGTGGCCGTTGATACGGACCCCCTCGATCGCCTCGCCGAGCCCCGCAACCAGACGGTCTCGAAGAGCGCTCAGCCTTGCGGACTCCTCTTTCATTTCCTTCCCTGCGATTTCCGCCGCGAGACCGAACCCGGCGATCGCCGGCACATTGAGGGTGCCTGAACGGAGACCCCGTTCATGCCCTCCCCCGTCGATCTGCGCTGCAATCCTGACCCCTGTGCGGACCACGAGGGCTCCCACACCCTTCGGTCCGTGCATCTTGTGGGCACTCAGCGTGAGGAG
>JBGPYM010000369.1:0-2407 GCA_041493205.1 Bacteroidota bacterium | reverse complement strand
GCGGAGAAAGTGCTTTGTCAGCAAAACCTCGGGGATGCCGGCCGCCCCCGGCGCAATCGCAAGCGTTTCCGAAGCCAGTCGCGCGACATGCTCCAGGATAACAGCATTTTCAACGGCCTCTCCGGCGTCTCTGCCCCACGAAAACGATGCGTGCCCCGCAACGAGCACGGCAGGGACTGCAAGCGGATCGTCGCCGGCGCACGTCTCTATTATAACGCGTCCGGTATTTGCTTCGTAGTCAGCCGTGATTTCCTCCGGACGAAGCGGCCGCGTGCACCGGATCGGCCCGGCAAAGTAGTCGGCGTGGGTGGTCCCCAGCGGGGGTATGCTTTTTTGCGCCTGTGCCCAGGCCGTTGCGTACAGGCTGTGCGTGTGCACGATGCCTCCTGCCCCGCCAAATGCTTCATACAGGAGACGGTGCGTGGGCGCATCGGAGCTTGGCCGCAACGATCCACCGACCACCCGCCCTGTTCCGAGCTCCACCACGATCATGTGACGGGCAGTCATGCCGCGGTACGATACCCCGGATGCCTTGATGACCATCAGGCCGCGGGACCTGTCAATCCCGCTTGCGTTCCCCCAGGTCCGCACGACGAGTCCCTCCCGTACGAGACGCAGATTGGCTTCACACACCTCTTTCTTCAATCGTTCCAGCATTGCGCCCTCATGAATGACTGCATACGTGAGCCAGGCCCCGCACTCGTTCTACCGGAGGCGTATTTCAAGTTTCGTCACCGTGGCAGGGGGAAACGTGTGCACGATCGTGCCGCCGTGCAACGGGACGTCCCTCCGGTGCGGCATGACCCGTTCCGGCTCGTCAAACGAATTGAATTCGTGGATATCCTTCGCCTCGAGGGTGGTGCTGACAACGGCCGCCGCGGCGGCACCCCTGAGATCAATTTCCGTTTCCCTGTGCTCCGCAACATGCGGATTCACCACGGTCAGGACAAGCGATTTTTCCTTGAGGGATGCGGACCCGTTCAACCCCCAGAAAGACTGTGCCGTTGATTCCTTGTTCTTCCAGGCGACCCGCGGAGCGGAAAAGAGTGTCCGCACCGACTGGCCCCCCTGATGCGCTGCATACATCGCGAACGCATGATACGTAGGCGTGCAGAGAAACCTGTCGCCGTGGGCGAGGAAGAGCGAGTGGAGGCAGTTGATCAGTTGCGCAACGTTCGCCATGGCGACTTTGTCCGCATGCCGGTTGAACGTGTCGAGCGTCAGGCCTGCCAGGACCGCATCGCGCATCGTCGACTGCTGACCGAAGAGATGGCTCGGATCGACGTTGGTGGTCATCTTGTACCACGCCCCCCATTCATCCACGACAAGCCGGACGCGACGTTCTCTGTCGTTTTCCCCCATCGTCTGCCAGTGCGAAGTGATGAGCGATTCCATCCGGTCGGCGCTGCGGAGCAGCTCATACCAGCCGGCGTCATCGAACGCGATGGCATCTCCTCCCTGAAAGCCCGAATAGTGATGAAGCGCCCATCCCCAGAGCCGGTCGAGAGCGCCGCGCTCCGCTGTTTTCTGGAAGAACCGCCGCGTCCATTCGATGTCGCTCCCGCTCGGCCCCGCTCCGATGAATCGAAGCGGGACGCCGTACGCCGGAACGGCCCAGGTGGTGAACCGGCGGAATTCCCCGGCATATTCCTCGGGCGTGAAGTTCCCGCCGCATCCCCACGACTCATTTCCCACGCCCCAGTACTGGACCTGGAAGGGGTCTTTTTCGCCGTCGACGCCCCGGACGTCCGCCCACGTCGTGCTCCCCGCAGGGGAATTGCAGTACTCCACCCACTGGTGGAAGGCCATGGCGGGAAGAGAGCGGAGATTGGCGGCAATGTAGGGCCGCGCGCCGACCAGCCGGCAGAACCGGATAAAGTCGTTTGTCCCGAACTGGTTCGGTTCATACTGTGACGGAATCATACCCAGCGGTTTCCACTCCCTGGCGTCAAGCCACATATTCGTGCGCCGCGGTCGCTGACTTCGCGGACCGACACCGTCGCGCCAGTCGTAGGTGTCCGCAAAACATCCCCCCGGCCACCGGATTGCGCCCGGTGAAAGAGGCCGCATGGCATCGACAAGTGCTTTCCGTATTCCCCGCACATTGGGGATGGCGGAATCCTCGCCCACCCACACGCCGTCATAGATGACGCCGCCGAGATGCTCTATGAAATGGCCGTAGAGCTCCGGTGCGATTGTCCCGATCGGTTCATCGAGCAGGACCTCAATGCGCGCATCGGATCCGGGCGAAGGGCGGAACGATCTGAAAAACGGGTGGGCGGAGGCGGACGACATGGCGAGGGCTCCTGCGCCCAGTGTCAGAAGAGAGTTCAGAAACCTGCGACGAGCTTGGTCCGGCATGCAGTTCTCCTTTGTATTTGGACGGGCGTCCGTGCCCGTCATTTTT
>JBGPYM010000296.1:0-3500 GCA_041493205.1 Bacteroidota bacterium | reverse complement strand
CGTTCATGCCGTCCACGTTGTCGCCCGGCATGATCATCTCTGTGCCTGCAGCGAGCGTCGCCACGCCCGTGACGTCCGTCGTCCGGAAATAGAACTGCGGGCGGTACCCGGTAAAGAAGGGCGTATGGCGGCCGCCTTCCTCTTTCTTCAGAACGTACGTCTGCGCGAGGAATTTCTTATGCGGCGTGATGGATCCCGGCTTGGCGATGACCATGCCGCGCTCGAGCTGGTTTTTGTCGACGCCGCGGAGCAGCAGCCCCGCGTTGTCCCCCGCCTGCACCTCGTCGAGCTCCTTGCGGAACATCTCGGCGCCGGTGATGACGGTTTTCATGTGGGCGCCCAGGCCGATGACCTCAACCTCGTCGCCGACCTTCGCATGGCCGCGTTCGACGCGTCCCGTGCCGACCGTCCCGCGACCCGTAATCGAGAAGACGTCCTCGACCGGCATCAGGAAGGGTTTGTCCACGTCACGCTGGGGGACGGGGATGTAGGTGTCCACCGCATCCATCAGATCAGTGATGCATTTAAAGGCGGGATCATCCGGCTTGGAATCGGGCCTGAGCGCCGCTTCCATCGCCTTGAGTGCGCTTCCGCGGATGATGGGGATCTCGTCGCCCGGGTATTCGTATTTCTTGAGAAGGTCACGCAGCTCGAGCTCGACGAGGTCGAGGAGCTCCGGATCGTCCACCGCATCCACCTTGTTCATGAACACGACGATGCGCGGAACGCCGACCTGCCGTGCGAGGAGGATGTGCTCGCGCGTCTGCGGCATCGGTCCGTCGGTCGCCGCGACCACCAGGATGGCGCCGTCCATCTGCGCCGCGCCCGTGATCATGTTCTTCACATAGTCGGCGTGGCCAGGGCAGTCCACGTGCGCGTAATGGCGTTTCGCGGTGGAATACTCCACGTGCGCCGTCGCGATCGTAATACCGCGCTCGCGCTCCTCGGGGGCGTTGTCGATGCTGTCGAACGTCCGGATCTGCGACAGCCCCTTCTTCGCGAGTACCATCGTGATCGCGGCGGTCAGCGTCGTCTTGCCGTGATCGACATGCCCGATGGTGCCGACGTTGAGATGTGGTTTATCGCGAGTAAATTTCTCTTTTGCCATTTGATGTCTCTCCTCTGGATAAAGGGGATGGGGGGGGGATGCCGGTGCAGCTAGGCGGCTTTCCCCTTGACCTTTTCAATGATCTGATCGGAGACGCTCTTCGGCGTCTCGTCGTAATGGGACAGTTCCATGGAGTAAATTGCGCGGCCCTGGGTCATCGACCGCAACGTGGTCGAATAGCCGAACATCTCCGACAGCGGCACCGCCGCCTTCACGACCTGGGCGTCCTTGCGCGGTGTCATCCCCTCGATCTTTCCGCGCCGCGAGTTGAGGTCGCCAATGACATCCCCCATGTATTCTTCGGGGGTCACCACCTCGACCGCCATGATCGGTTCGAGGATCGTGGGGCTCGCCCTGCGGGCTGCCTCCTTGAACGCCATCGAACCGGCCACCTTAAACGCCATCTCGGACGAGTCAACATCATGGAATGACCCGTCAAAGAGCTTTACCTTGACGTCCTCCACCGGGTACCCGGCGAGAACGCCGTTCTTCATCGCTTCGACGATGCCCTGCTCCACCGGCTTGATGTACTCTTTCGGCACGACGCCGCCGACAATCGCATTTTCGAATTCAAATCCCTTCCCCTTCTCGTTCGGTTCGACTTCGACCCAGACGTGGCCGTACTGACCGCGCCCGCCGGACTGCCGTATAAATTTGCCTTCCGCCTGCACCTTTTTCCTGATCGTTTCCTTGTAAGCGACCTGCGGTTTGCCGATGTTCGCTTCGACGCGGAATTCCCGCTTCATCCGGTCGATGATAATCTCCAGATGCAGCTCGCCCATGCCGCTGATGATGATCTGTCCCGTCTCTTCGTTGGTCGCGACGCGGAGCGTCGGGTCTTCCTCCGTCAGTTTCTGGAGGGCTTCGCCCATCTTCTCCTGGTCGGCCTTGGTCTTTGGTTCGATCGCCACATGAATCACCGGTTCCGGGAACGTCATCTTCTCGAGGATGATCGGATCCTCCTCGTCGCAGAGCGTGTCGCCGGTGCGGGTGTTCTTGAGCCCCACCGCGGCCACAATGTCGCCTGCATACGCCACCTCGACGTCTTCGCGCGAGTTCGCGTGCATCCGGAGGATGCGACTGATGCGCTCCTTTTTATCGGAGACGGAATTATACGCGTACGAACCCGATTTCAGCGTTCCGGTATACACCCGGAAATACGTCAGCCGTCCCACGAAGGGGTCCGACATGATCTTGAACGCCAGGGCCGCAAACTGTTCCTTGTCGTCGACCTTGCGGGTGATGTGGTCCGTCAGGTTGACGTGATGTCCGAGCACCATTCCCTCATTCAGGTCCAGGGGCGACGGGAGGTAATTCACAATGCCGTCCAGCAGCATCTGCACGCCTTTGTTCTTGAACGACGACCCGCAGAGGACCGGCACGATGCTGACCTTGATGGCGGCGCTCCGGAGCACCTTCATAATTTCCGCCGGCGTGATCTCTTTGCCTTCCAGGTACTTTTCGAGGAGCGTGTCATCCTCATCGGACACCGCTTCGAGCATTTTCGTGCGATACTGCTGCGCCCGCGCCAGCATGTCGTGGGGGATCTCGAGATCATCCCACTCGGCGCCGAGCGTTGATTCCCTGTACATACGGGCCTTCATGGTCACGAGGTCGATAATGCCCGCGAACAGGTCACCCTCGCCGACCGGGAGCTGGATGGGAACCGCATTGGCCCCCAGCCGCTCTTTCATCATTTCGACGACGGCAAGGAAGTCGGCACCGACGCGGTCCATTTTGTTGACGAATGCGATACGCGGGACGCCATACTTGTCCATCTGGCGCCAGACGGTTTCGGACTGCGGCTCGACGCCGCCCACCGAGCAGAAGAGAGCCACGGCGCCATCCAGCACGCGCAGCGAGCGCTCCACTTCGGCCGTAAAATCGACGTGGCCGGGTGTGTCAATGATATTGATGCGGTGGTTGTCCCAGAAACAGGTCGTTGCCGCGGACGTAATGGTAATCCCCCGCTCCTTCTCCTGCTCCATCCAGTCCATCGTTGCGGCGCCGTCATGGACTTCGCCCATCCGGTGGAGGACGCCCGTATAAAAGAGGATGCGCTCGGTCGTCGTCGTCTTGCCGGCGTCGATATGGGCGCTGATCCCGATATTGCGGGTCCGTTCAAGGGGATACTGTCGTGGCATACGTCTTCTACGTGCTCTCTCTCCGGTCCTGTCACCACTTGAAATGGGCGAATGCCTTGTTGGCTTCGGCCATTTTATGCGTGTCTTCCTTCTTCTTGATTGCGTTTCCTTCGCCCTGCGAGGCCGCGATGAATTCGGCGGCCAGTTTCTGCGACATCGAGCGGTCTTTCCGGTCGCCGGCATACGAAATCAGCCACCGGATTGCCAGGGCGACGCTCCGCTCACCGCGGACTTCCGTCGGTACTTGG
>JBGPYM010000374.1:0-2290 GCA_041493205.1 Bacteroidota bacterium | reverse complement strand
GCAAAACCCTGGAGTGACACGCGTGGAGTAGCACCGGCGTCCCTGCCGGTGGCTCTTCCTCCAGGAATGCACAAGACCTGAAATCCTTGTATATTCTCATATCCCCAACACCCAAGGACTTACCCCATGCTCCGCCGCCCCCTGCCATTGCTCGTCGTATCATTGTGCATTTCATGGTCAATGGCATTCGGCGGCGACCCGCTGACCGTCCTCGCGCTGGGAGACTGGGGGGACAATACGTCGGTCCTGCGCGCGTGCGGGACGTACGTGACAAACATGCACGTCGGACAGCACGACGCCGGAAAATTCGGCGTGCTCCTCTTCCTCGGCGACAATTTCTATCCCACGGGCCTCAATATCCCCGTCGACAATGTCCCCGGCAAGATCGAATCGACGCTCGAGCCGTTCAAAACCCCTCTGCAGGAGCTCGGGAGGGCCAATGTGCATGCTGTTGCCGGCAACCACGACTACTACGCCCGCTATGCGATCGAAACATCGGTCTTCTTCGGGCTCGTCAAAATCGAAGAAGCGCCGGTAGGGTTAACTGACCGGGGAAACCGCCGCGCGGCGGCTATCGAATCATGGACCTACCATTACGGACTCCCGGGCCAGGCAGTCTACCCGCGGGAACCCGGCAGTCGCGACAGCGTTCAATTCATTTTTATCGACTCCGCCGTCCCTTTACGCACCCCGGCCGCGCTCTGGTCGCCGGCGCTCGACAGCCTGCGCCGGATTCTCGAGGCCGACCGGCTCCGCCCCGGCATCGTATGGCGCGTTCTCTGTGCCCACCATCCGTTCAGCTCGGTGGGGGAACACGGGGGGTATTCTGTCTGGGACGATGATGCCCGGAGCGTGGAGTATCTCACGTCATGCGACAAGGACTCCAATGCGCTCGGATGGCTCAAAAACTCATTCGACCCCGAAGACGTCTGCACTGACAGGTACCGTGCGTACATGGACTCCCTGCGAAGCGCCATCCGCGCAGGCGGGGTGAAAATCCACCTGGCACTTGCCGCGCACGACCACAGTCTCCAGCTCCTGAACCTTCCGGGCATTGATCCGGGCAGCCCTCTCCCCGCGGTGCAGATCGTTTCCGGCGCGGCGTGCGATCCGACAGTGGTCAGATTTCCGGCGCCGCCCGCGATCTACACCGCTGCACAGACTGCACCGTCACAAAAAGGGGAGTCGCTTCCGGGCTTCGTCCAGCTCCGGTTTGAAAAGGACCGGGTGCGTGCCGTCTTTTACAACGCGAACAACGGCGACCCGATCGACATGGGGGGTGGGAAGAAGGAGTTTTATATAGGGGTGAATGGACAACTGCAGTAGAGGAGACACATTGATGAAATCCCACATACTTGAAGAGCTCGACTTCCCTCCCTTTGCCGGCTTCCCGAAAGAGACAATCCGGTTTCTGCGGACTCTGAAGAAGAACAACAACCGCCCATGGTTTCAGAAGCACAAGGAAGAGTACGATGAGGTGGTCCGCTTCCCGATGAAATGCCTCATCGCCGGACTTGCGGTCAGGATGGTGGACGCCGCACCGGAAATCGAGTTCAGTCCTAAGCGCTCCATTTTCCGCGTCTACCGGGACGTCAGGTTCAGCAAGAACAAGGCCCCGTATAAAACCAACATTGCCGCCTGGTTCCAGGTCAAGGCGCACAAGGGGCCCACGGAGGCCCCGGGACTCTATGTGGGGATCGACCCGGGAGAGATTTTTATCGGGGGAGGGATTTACATGCCCTGGGGGGAGCAGCTCAAGGCCATCAGGCGGAGCATCGCCGACCGGCCGGAGGAATACCTCGCGGTGGTGGAATCAAAGAGATTCAAGAAGCGGTTCGGGGGGATTATGGGGGAAACACTGGCGAAGGCGCCGCTCGGATATCCCAAAGACCACCCGATGATCGAACACCTTCGCCACAAACAGTTTTTCGTCGGCGTGGAGCCGAACGAAACGGCATGCCACTCGCCAAAATTCCTCACGACAGTCGCCGACGTCTTTACCGAGGCGATGCCGCTCATACGCTGGCTGGTACGCGTGACCTCCTGAGCCGGATCCCCCGCCCTCAGGCCGAGCGGAGCGCCGCCAGAATATTGAGCCGTGCCGCGCGGAATGACGGCAGGAATCCGCCGATCACCCCCATGATCAGTGAGAAGACGAGCGACGTGAAGACGATCTGGGGTGAAAGGGCGAACCCGAACGCCAGCTCAGCAAACGTCCCGAAGTTGACCGTCGAAATCCGGATGAACGACATGAGCGAGGCCAGCCCGAGCCCCGCCAGTCCCCCGATCG
>JBGPYM010000118.1:0-9111 GCA_041493205.1 Bacteroidota bacterium | reverse complement strand
GCCTTCGCTTCCTGAACAAAACGGGCCTGGTCCTGCTCGGAAGTATTGAGGTGGGCGGGAAGAAACTTGAGGGCGACAAATCGGTCAAGCTTTGTGTCCTCGGCTTTGTAGACAACTCCCATCCCCCCTTCACCCAGTTTTTCGACGATTTTGTACTGTAAAATCGTTTGCCCTACAAGTTGGGTCATCGTCATTCCTCAGATAAGGGTACGGCAAAGCATGAATGGTGTTCAGAAGAATTCCAGGTGCATGTGGTCGAATTGCCAACCGTATTTCCCCAGCTCCTCCCGATTCAAAAAGCGTGCGACCGGAACAAGAGGATTCACCCGTGACGCGACGCTGACCGATATCCCCGCAATGTGCTCATACACCGACCAGAATTTTTTCTCCCCGATCTCGTGCTCAATGATCAAATGGGCATACGGTCCATCCGTGCGTTTGCTTATCACGGTTCCGCCTGCGATGGGATAGACGGACTCGTTCTCGTAATTCCGGTGAGGCCGCCTGATGTCGATCCCGGTGTGGAGATGCGATGGCACCTTGGGCCGTGCTTTCCGTCTGACGCCGAATCCCCCGATCTCCGTCAGCGTCAGCAGCGTGGCAGAGTGCCGGTCCGGCACGCCAACAGGAAGAAAAGCATCACTGCCGGTGCCGACGATGCCGGCTGTGAGCGCCACCAGGAGAATGAAATGCACCTACCTCCTCCTACTCCACGTTGATCACGACAGGCGCACTGACCACCACCATGTTTTCAGCAATACCGGAAAGCTGAAATCTGAACACTCCTTGCTTCAATTGCCATTGTACGCCGCCATTGTCAAACGGGAGTTCCAGCGCCCCGTTTACACGCAGGTGCACATCCGTGACGCCCCGGGGGACATATCCCGCGATCGTGATACTCTGATATTCACGCCGCAGGACCGGATCGATTTTGAAATAATCGCCCGGATTGGGGGAGACGATGGTGAGCCGGTCGACGTGCTCTCCCCTGTCGCCCCGTCGCGCAACCCGGCGGGCGCCCGGCGGCGGCAACGGCATCCCTTCGATCGCAGCCCATTGTCTGTACTCCGGAGGGAAGATTTCATAGGTCTGCGTCCGCTCTCTCCCATCCGGAGTCCGCACAACAAATTCCTGGTGCACGTCGCACGGAGTTCCCGGCTCCATGCCATCGATAAACCACTCGTTAATGGTCTTTTCGCACAGGCGGGTTGGCACCTTGCCCGAACGTGCGCAGACAGTTCGCTGCGTCAGATGTTCCGGCACGGAGAACTCCCCGGACGGCAGACCGTACGGCGGCGAGTGCATAAACATAATAACGTCCGTAAAGATCGGTCCCGCACCGCTCACGCCCGAGACCTGCCGCATCCGCTGGCCGTCGAAATTGCCGACCCACACGCCAACCGTATAGCGGCTTGTATAGCCGACCGTCCAGTTATCCTTGTAGTCTTTCGTCGTCCCTGTCTTCACGGCGCACGGAAACGGGAAGTGGAAATTCGATCCGAACGCCGGACGACGCGCCACCCCATCTTTCAGGATGTCCGTGATGAGGTAGGCCGCGGCCGCGGTGTACACGCGATGCCCCGGAGCCCCGGCGCCTCCCTCCGGGAGCAACAGCGCGGGCTTCCAGACACCCCCGTTCGCCAGCGACATATATGCCGTTGTCAGCTCCAGCAGCGACACCTCCGCGTTCCCCAGCGTAAGTCCGTATCCGTAAAATTCGGGATTCTCGTCCATGGAGGAGAACCCGAGCTCGCGAAGCTTTTCCAGAAGGAGCGGTTTGCCTATCGTCTGAAAAGCACGTACCGCGGGGACGTTGTAGGAACATGCAAGGGCGGTCCGGAGCCGGACGGGCCCGTGGAAGCGCCGGTCGTAGTTCTCGGGCACATAGTCGCCATGATGGTCGGGGAGAGCAGTGGGGATATCCGCCAGTATCGAGGCGGGGGTAAGCCCGTGTTCGAGCGTGAGAGTGTACATGAAGGGCTTGATCGCCGAACCGGGCTGGCGCTGCGCCAGCACCCCGTTCACCTGCCCCTGGTGCGTCGAATCAAAGAAATCCGCTGAGCCGAGCAACGCGCGGATTTCCCCCGTGCTGTTTTCGATCACCACAATTGCGCTGTTGTGCACATTTTTCGGGAGAAGCTTCCTGAGATGTCCACGCGCAATCCACTGTACCTGCTGTTGCAGCGGATAGTCGATGGTTGTCGTCACGGTTCCGCCGTCCGCTCCCAGCGAGGCCACCATTGCCGCGACATGCGGCGCCCTGAAATGGGCCTCCGGGGGAATAATTTGCACTGGCTGCGCCAGCGCCCGATCATACTCTTCCTGCGTGATCCTCTGCTGATCAATGAGGCAATGCAGCACCTTCCGCTGGCGCGCGAGGGCGGCGTTCAGGTTTTTGTGGGGGTTGAGTGCAGTCGGTGAGTTGGGGAGACCGGCAAGGAATGCCGCTTCCGCCAGCGAGACCTCCCGCGCCGGCTTGCCGAAATACCATCGCGCGGCGGCTTCGACGCCGTAGAGCTGGTTCCCATACGGGGCACGGTTCAGGTACTGTTCAAGCACCTGGCTCTTGGTCATCATCCGCTCCAGGCGGAGTGCATCCCACATTTCCACGATTTTTGTCGTCACCGTCCGCGGCCCGTGATAAACATTGCGGATCACCTGTTGCGTGAGCGTGGACCCGCCCGAGCGAAACTGCATCGCGCGAATATTGTCGGCGACGGAACGGAGGACGGCGATGGGATCCACGCCCGGGTGGAGCGAAAATCGCCTGTCCTCCACGGCAATCGTTGCAAGCTGGAGGGGGATGGCGATATCTCCGATGGCACACCACGCCCCCCGTCCCTGCTGGTCGTTGGGAAATTCACGCAGGACGATGCCGTTCCGGTCGACAACCCGCAGGGATTGTACAGCCCATGGGGCGAAGTCGTTTGCCGGCAGGGGAATGAACGGCGTGACGGTGAGTACGGCGCCCGCGCTGACAATGGCCATCGTGCGTCGGTAGCGCAGCATCATTCTGAGACCGCCGGAGATCGTGGCGCGCACGGGGCTCACCGGATCTCCACGACCCCTGAAGCCGTCTGTCCAAACACTTCCGGCTCGTACATTCCCTCGACCCGTGTGGCCGGCATCCGGTACGAACCGGAACGGGTTACCTGGACGAGATATGTGTACGAATGGGGCCCGGGAGTGAATGAGTCGGCAAAGAGCAGCACGCGGTCATCATATTTTTCCACGTGATGAAACGCGTACGCGTACCATTCCGGACTTTGCTCCCCCTCCTCGGCGGTTATGTTGGCCGCCGTGGTCTGGAACGAGGTGTTCACGACTTCGAACCCTGCCGGGACAGGATCATCCACCACCACGAAATGACGGTACTGGCTGCTGCTTACCGTCAACGTGACCTTGAGAATCGCCCCGGGAGTGACGGTATCTGCCTTCGACCCGGAGAGCGTTTCAATCGTTTTGATGATGGAAAAACCTTCATCCTTTGCCGTGGTTTCGCCCGCCGGGTAGTAGTTCATCCGTATCCCGTAGTACAGCCGTCCCTGCCCCTCCTTCGTCAGCGCAATGGGGGTATCCTTTCCCGGGGTCATCCCGGCGAGGGGAATCTCAGCGGTGGCAACCTTGAACGATCTTCCTTTAAAGAGCTCCTGAAGAATGGTCTTCCCTCCCAGAGTGATGGTGGCACGGAAGTCGGGTTCATCCTTCTCGAACGCACGCATGTAGGTTGCCAGCGCATCGACCACATATAGATTTTCCTGCGTCGTCCGCCAGCGGCCGACGCGCTGTTCCTCGATCAGCCAGCGTACGATTTTGGGAACCAGCGGGCTTTCCGGCTGAGTCTCGATCAGGGCCTGCATGATCAACGCTGTCGTACGTGTGTTGGAATCGAAACACCACCAGAGGTCGAAATCCGGGCGTTCCTCAAAGTGTGCGGTGGTCGGGGCAATCTTGATCCGGTTGGACAGGTCGCGCACGAGTTCGTCCTGCATCGCGCGGTTCCCGTTCCCGGCGTGGAGAGCCTTGAGGAGATATGTCTTCGGGAAGAGCGGCATATCGTTCCGTTCGTTGAAGAGCGTCTCCATGTATCCGAATTCCGGCTTGCCGGAGAGCGCGAACGTGTAGAGGATGAGCGCGCGCGTGCATTGCACATAGTACTTCGAGATGCACCATTCATCCCGCTCGTCGCCGCTGAGGACGCGCCTGCAATAGGCAATGCCGTTCTCAAAGGCGCGTTTATCAACCTGGTAGCCGTTCCGCTGTGCCTGCACGAGGGTGTACATCGCGTATGCGGAGATGTAGCACCACGACCGCCCTTCATTTTTCCAGTATGCGAAGCCTCCGTTTGGACGTTGGAAGAGCGGGATTTCGTCGAGCGTTTTCATGACGACGCTGCGGTAATCCTTGTCCTTCAGCACGTCGAATTTGAATGCTTCGACCAGGTCTTTTGCGAGGATCATCGGCAGTACCGACGACGCACGCTGTTCCAGACATCCGTAAGGGTAATGGAACAGATAAGAAATGCCCCCCGCAAGGCCCACCATTGCCGTGGATGCGGCCGTAAATTCGACGTTCCCCATGCCGCGGAATGCGTCCACGGGAGGAATGATGTGCTCCTCCCTGTTCTGGTCCGGCAGCGACTCATAGAGTGCGACGGTTTCCTTCAGCCGCGGCGCCGTGACGGGAATCGTCCATTGCAGACCGTCGCTGTTCGTTTCGCTGCGCGCACGGAAGACGAATTTTGCCGTTCCGAGTTTGTCGGCGGCGAATCCGAAGAGGACTTCCTTCGCCTGCCCGGGTTGCAGCAGGTGCCTCGTGGTATCCTCATTCTTCCACTGCAGGCCCGATACCTGCGTCACCAGCGTCACGCTCTGCTGCTCGGTGGACGTGTTCATCAGCACCACGCCGCTTTTGAACGTATCCCCGACACGGACAAACCGCGGGAGGGAGGGCTGTAAAAGAAGCGGTTTGGTGACGGCGAAGGAGTTTTCGCCGTATCCAAAATCCGATTCCTTCGTCTGAGCGACCGCCATCATTTCAAACGCCGTGAGATTGTCCGGCAGCTTGAACCGGATCACGGCAATCCCGTCGCTCCCGGAGAGAATGGACGGATTCCAGTATGCCGAGGCCTTAAAGAGCTTGCGGATCCCGTCTGCATCAGGGATATCCGGCGTGCCTTTCAACGCCGCGCCTCCTCCTCCCACCTCCTGCCCTTTTTCATCGTAGTTCCGCTGCTCGATGATGTGCATGCGGGTTTCCGTGGTGATCACGGCAAGGCCCCGTTGATGGTAAAACGAATCGAAGGGGTTCGGCAGCCGGTAGCCGATCAGGTTGAGGATTCCCAGATCCGCCACACTCAGGACAATTTCCGCCCGTTTGGGTTTACCCGCCATGTCCCGGATGAGGATTTTCGCGATGACTGAGTCTCCGGGACGATATTCTTTCTTGTCCGATTCCACCGTAATAGTCAGCCTCTTTTCCTGGGGGCTCACGGACAGTGCGATATACCCGACTTTGAACGACGGACGACCGACATCGGTCTCTTCCTTCCCGGTGGGCCTGTCCGTTCGCCCCTGCAGCAACACGACCGAGACATAGACGTTCGGCAGGAACGCACTGGTGATCGGCAGTCCGATGGTTGGCGCACTCCCCTCGAGAACCGTGGTGTAGTGCTGGAGGATACCCTCGCGTTCCACCGACACGAGGGCGGTGGCGCGCTCATAGGGATTCTTGACGATGATGCTCGCTGTTTCCCCGGGTTGGAATGCGGTTTTGTTGGCAATGAGCTCAATCCGGTCATCATTGCTGCGCTCCCAGGCGACGTATCCCCGCCCGGTCGCATAAAAGTAGGTTTGTGCACCCAGCGTATTGCCCCTGGCGTCGGTTGCGGTAACGTCGACATAGTAGAAACCGGGTGTTGCCGGTGTATACGCCTGCGCAAGCGCGCCGGCCGTCGTCGTGACCACCGAGGAGTCCATCAGCGAGTCAGACGATGTTGAATACCAGGCATAGCGTCCGCCCGTCTCCGCCTTGCGCACTGAATGCCAGACCCGCTGATACACCTTCACCGTGAGCGGCTGGTCCGCCAGGAAACGCCCTTCTTTTGTCACGGCGATCAGCGAGAGTGTCAGCGCGGTGTCGGTCCGCGCGAATGTCGTGGAGGGCCGGACTCCCACGTAGAATTCACCCGGGTGTACGATCACCGATGTCCTGCCCGAGAGCATCTGGCGCGACGGCGAGGTGACATCCCCCTCGAGCATGAGCGAAATCGTCCCCTGCAATTCTCCGACGCGGAGAGGTGAACGCACGCCGACGCTCCCGAGCGCATCGAGCGTGGTGTCCCTGTTCTGGAGCTCGCGTCCCTGGAACTCGTTCTGGTACCGCGTCAACCAGCCCATTTTCCCGAAATAGTAGCCATCGAATCCCGGCGGGGTGAAATAGCTGCGCGATGCCGAAAGGCGCCATCGAATCCTTGCGTCCTTCAAAGGGGCGCCGTAGAGATATTTTGCGTTCAGGAAACCGTTAATGGTATCGCCGATGGTGTATTGATCCCGTCCGAATTTCGCAGTCACTTCAAATTCGGCGGGACGGAATGCCTCAACTCTGAAGCTCCCGCTCGCGACCGCGCGCCACTGGTTTTTTCCCTTGACCCGGATCTGGTGTTCCATCACCATGGAGTAGTATCCGAGAGATGCCGCCGGCTTCAAGGGAAGGCTCGCCGCAAAAGAGCCGAATGCGGAGATTTTGTGCTCCTTGCTGTACACCTCTTCGTTTCGCGCATCTCTTATCACCAGACGGGTCCGGAGCCCCTGTGGAATCTTCCAGGTTCCTTCGCTCCTTCGACGAAGGATCCCCTTCAGCTCAACCTGCTCGCCTGCTTTGTACAATCCGCGGTCGGTGATAAGCACCCCCTCGAATTTTTCCCACTGCGGGTTCCAATCGTAGGAAATGTCAAAACGATACGGCTCGATCCCCTCATCCCACTGGGAGCACGTGAAAGCAAGGTCTTCGCCCTTGCGGACGATTACCCATTGCCGCGGTTGCGAGCGTACTTCTTCGAACTCCTCCTCCCCTTCTCCCTGGGTGGATTGTTCTGCAGCCGCCATGCGCAGTTTTCCCCATCCGGGGCTTTTGACGAGACCTTTATCGTCTGTTTTCCCCTGCCAGACCACCCTGTTACTGTCGTTGCGGATCTCCACGGAAGCATCGGGGACCGGCGAAGCATCTTTCAGGTTTGTCACCCAGATCAGGTTTGCATCGGGGGAAAATTTCGCCGTGATCCCAAAGTCCGTCACCTGGACCAGCGTCTTCAGATATGCGGTGTTTTGAGGGACCATGTCGTCCACCTGGACAAAGACGATCCCGCGGCCGTTTTTGCCGATCATGACGTCAAAGTCGAGCGGACGCACCGTCACGGTATTCCGTTTTGATTGAGTAAGAAGGGTCCTCGTGCGCGTGAACTCCTTCGCATCCTCGCTCAACGACGACGGGGAGAGAAGGATGCCTTCCTCAATCGCCATCCTGGAATAGTAATCCCACGAAAGCCGCGACATGAGCGGGACGATCCGTTCCGGATTGACCGCGCCCATCTGAATGCGGAACGAATCCACATTCATCGTGGTGACGGGGAACTTGTGTGATTCGTATCCCTCCAGCACGCCGATCCCGGTGCGGGTTCGTATGAATGGTTGATACGGGCGGACCGTGAAACTGAACTGTTGATCTCCGTGGAGGATATTCCCGTACTGGTCGCGCAGCCCCGCCCTGATCGTTCCCGTATATGTCGACTCGGGGAGCAGCGGGAGAGGAAGATACACATGATCCGACGGAGACGTCAGATCATAGTATTCATCACGGGATCTCATCGAAGGGTTGAATGTGAGCTGCTTCAGGAGATCCGCAGTCGTTACGCCGTTCGAAAATACCAGCGTGATTCCCGTCTGCGGGAAGATCCGGTCCGGTTCGTAGACCCCCAGGAAACGCAGCTCGCCGTAGGTGGCAAACGATGCGGCGAATGGCGATTGCATTGGAAGGGGCCCCTCAATCCCGCGCACTCCCTCCTTGACATTCACCGTGACCGAAGCTCCCATACCGAATGATTCTTTACTCCTCAGGATAACGACCTGCTCCGGATTTGGAATCTTCTCGGCGGTGTCAGGCCGGGCCGCGGTGAATTCCGGATACACGACCCGGCCACCGGCTTTCACCAGCTTTATGGACACGCTCCTTGCAACGGTGCCGGGGTCGATCGGCTGATTGAACCTGAGGTGGACCGCCGTACTGGTGTCGACATGCGAAGCCCCGTTGCCGGGCGATGTCATGATGATGGCAGGGCGCGGGGTTTCGAATGTCCAGGTAAACTCCCGGGGCAGGCTCACACCGTCAAAGGAGGCGGTCCCCGCAGGGATCTTGACCGTGTACGCGGTCGCGTACGGCAATGCCCGCTCCGGTATGAACGTCAGGGTGCTGGTTCCCATCCACCGGTATTTCCCTGCGGGCCGCGGCTCGATCGTCATCGGGCCGCCCCCCTCATCTTTCGGGACAGCCTGGAGCGCAACCATGGGGGTGCTGAAGCTCGCGAATATCGTCTTGCTCTGATCAATGGTCGCGGTGACACCCTTCGGAGAGAATGCGACGATGCGGAGCTCCTTCTGCTGCGCGCCGGCTGCAACAGCGAGGAGAGAAAGCAGAAATGCTGTGAGCGCGTGTCTGGTCATTTGGATCCCATTCGCAGGAATAAAGGTTGGAAGGGAAGTGGGTACGCGCGAAAAGTACGGCGGGGATTTGTTAATTACAAACCGCAGCGAACGTGGTGCTGCCGGCGGCGTTTCCCCTGCTTAGCGGGGATGTGGCAGAGGGAGCGCGGAGAAGTCAACCTGGTAAATGTCCCCCAGGCCATTCCCCGCCCCCCGAATTCTTCTGTCCAGTTCTTTGATCGTCTCGTGCCGCGCGGTGAGGGGGTCGCGGATATTCCGGGTGCTTGCGAAGAAGAAGTACTTCCCGTCGCGGGTGACTTTCGGTGAAAATTCGACTCCCGGCGAGCTGAACGGATATGGAAGCTTTGCTCCTTTTGTCCAGATCCCGATCAGGTTGTAGCTCATATAAAGATCG
>JBGPYM010000002.1:0-40086 GCA_041493205.1 Bacteroidota bacterium | reverse complement strand
GATTTGCGTTCACCGAGAATTTTCAGCAGGTGCAGTCCGTCCGCGTCTTCGACCGGCCCGACGATTGCTCCCGCAGCCTGCGTGAAGACGGCGTTCTCCAGCACCGGGCTCAGCTCGCCGTGGCGGAAGAACGCGCCGCTGTCGGGGCGTTCCGAGTACGTATACACCAGCTGGATAAAGTCGGCGCCGCCGCGCGCCTTCGCCGCCGCATCATCAATCTCCGCCCGCCGGGCGGTCGAGTCCGATGCGGTCGGTTTCTCAGAAAACAACACGTATTTCAGCGTCCGCGTCGCCTCGAACTTGTACTGGTCAAGATTGTCTTCATAGTACTCGCGAAGCTCGGCATCCGAGACGGTGACATCCCCTTCTTTGACGAGCACGTTGGGATCGAACATGGCGTACACAGCGTCGTACCGGACGTTCTGGTCCATGTAGCGCTGGAGGACCTCCCCTTCCGTTACCCGGACCGCGGAGGTCACGATACTCTGGAGTTTCTCCTGAATACGGCGCTGGCGGAGGGCTTTCTCGAATTCCTGAAGCCGTTTGACGCCGAAATTGGGATCTTCACCCCGGGGGTCCTGGATATACTGATTGGGATTCATCAGCACCTGCTCGTACAGTTCCTTGTTGAACCGGCCGGTCGAGTCGACAAAATTCCGCCGGAGATCCTCCGGCGGGTTCTCGCCGAACACCCAGTCACGCAGTTCCTGGTCGCTCACCGTGATGCCGAGCCGCTTCACCTCATCGTCGAAGAGCCGTTCATTGACGATGGACTGCCACGCCTGGTCCCGGAGCTGGCGCGTCATCGCTTCGTCCGGCTCCTGTCCGGACTGCGTCTTCGCGTTGTCCGTGAGCGTCTTCAGGACTTCGGAAAATTCCTTGTAGCTGATTTTCTTGCCATTGATCTTGCCGATGGTATCCTGCTGACCGCCACGGATGCCGAGGTAATCCATTCCCCATTCGAACACGATCGTGATGAGAAACGCGATGAGCAACCCGAAAAGTATTATCGGCATGCTGTCGCGCATGCGGGTCATAATGGGCATACGAGAAACGAACCTCCTCCTTCAGGGGGGATGAATCTACGAAATGATGTGAATGAAAATATAACCGAAACGGCCAGCAAAAGCAACGCTTTTTTCGTTGACTTTTTCTCGCGGTTCGGTTATATTCATAAGCTTGAACGTGACGACTTGTTCTCCTGCCATGTATCCGTGACATTCCCCGTACGCGTGACCTCGGAGGCTTCGTAGTGAAAAAGTACACCGGAAAAATACTGTTCATTGCGGCAACCGTACTGCTCGCGATTTATTTTCTCTGGCCGACGTACAAGGACTACGAGCTGCACAAGTCGCTCGCCGGACTTCACGGTGAGGACAGTCTGCAGTTTGTCGAGAAGCATGAAAGTGATATCCGCGACTACCGCGCCAAGCGGATCAAGCTCGGTCTCGACCTCCAGGGCGGCATGCGCGTTGTGCTGGAAGTCAACGTCCTGAAGCTCATTGAAGATCTGGCGAAGAACAAGGACGATGCCTTCAACCAGATCATCAAAGAGGTCCGCGACGAAGTGCGGACTTCCGAAGAGTCTCCGGTCCTCCTGCTGCGTAAAAAGTTCGAGACCCGCCAGATCCGGATGAGCAGGTATTACCGCAACCTCCGCGACACCAACGACGAGATCTATAAGTTCCTGGATGATGAGGCCACCAAGTCGATCGACCGGGGCATGGAAATCGTCCGCAACCGCGTTGACCAGTACGGCGTTTCGGAACCCTCCATCCAGAAGCTGGGCGGCACCCGTATCATCGTGGAACTCCCCGGGGTCACGCGCGAATCCGAAGTCCGCTCCCTCCTGCAGGGTACTGCCCTCCTGGAATTCAAACTCCTGAAGGAGCCCGAGGTCACTTACCGGGTGATGGAGGCGATCGAAAAGCAGCTTATCGCCACCGGCACCGTTGATTCGACCGATACGAGCATCACGGCAGCTTCCCGGGACACCTCAAAAATCACCACGCCCGAAGGGGATCTTTCGCCCGAGGAATTCGCCCGGAAACACCCATTTTTCTCATTAGCAATCGTCAATCCGAAGCAGTTCCCGGGCGAAGCGATCGTCGCCGAGGAAAACAAGGAGAAAGTACGGCGGATCCTTGACCGGGATGACATCCGGCGGGCCATCCCGAACGACATGCAGTTTTCCTGGAGCGCCAAGCCCCGGATCGTGAGCGAGGGGAAAAGGTTTTTTACGCTGTACCCGGTGAAGGTCATCGCAGAACTGACCGGCGGCGTCATTACCGGCGCGCGGGCGACGCTCGACCCGAGCTTCAACGCGCCCATCGTCACCATGCAGATGAATAGCGAGGGCGCGCGCGAATGGGCGCGCATCACCGGTGCGAACATCAACAAGCGCATTGCTATCGTCCTCGACAACGCGGTCTTCTCCGCCCCTGTCGTCCGGAACAAGATTACGGGCGGCAACTCGGAAATCGAGGGAATGGACAACCTCGACGAGGCGCGGTTGCTTGAAATCGTTCTGAAGGCCGGCGCGCTTCCCGCCCCCGTGGATATCGTCGAACAGCGGTCCGTCGGACCTTCCCTGGGTGAAGACTCCATTCACAGCGGCATTTTTTCGTCGGCGCTTGCGACCGCGCTGACAGTCCTGTTCATGGTCATCTATTACCGGACAGGAGGGGCGGTAGCGGACCTCGCGCTCATATTCTGCCTGACGTTCTTGCTTGCTGTCCTCGCCGCATTCCAGGGAACGCTGACGCTCCCGGGTATTGCCGGCATCATCCTGACCCTGGCAGTGGCCGTCGACGCCAACGTGCTCATCTACGAGCGCATCCGCGAGGAGCTTGCGACGGGAAAAACCCCCCGTGCCGCCGTGGACGCGGGATACGAAAAGGCATTCTCGGCAATTTTCGATTCCAACCTGACGACGTTCATCACCGGCGTGATCCTCTTCCAGTTCGGCACCGGCCCGGTGCAGGGGTTCGCGCTCACGCTGATGATCGGCATCGTGGTCTCGATGTTCAGCGCCATCTTCATCACGCGGGTGGTCTTCAACGTCATGATCGAAAGGTTTGGCTCACGCATTCATTTCGGATAACGAATTCTCCCGGAGCAGGACTTCATGCGTTTCTTTGGAAAAACAAATATCGATTTCATGGGGCGGCGGAACCTGTGGTATGTTCTCTCCGTGATCATGGTTCTTATCGGCGTGGTATCGCTTTTCGTCAAGGGCATTCACTACGGAATCGACTTCCTGGGCGGGACGGAGATCATCGTGCAGTTTCAGACGCCGGTGGACATCGGGGCCATCCGTTCCGCGATGGACAAGATCGGCCTCGGCGATGCCGAGATCAAGACGTTCGGCACCGATCGCGACATCGTCATCCGCACCGTTGCACAGGGTGAAGGGAGTTCTGTGGGAGACCGCATCCGCACAGGCCTTCAGGAGAAGTTCGCGAAAAATTCCTTCGAGGTAAGAAAGGAAGACAAGATCGGTCCGAAGGTGGGAGCCGAGTTGAGGCGCGACGCGATCTATGCCGTCATTGCGTCGCTCCTGGCCATCGGGATCTACGTCTGGGTAAGGTTCAAGTTCATTTACGGCGTTGGTGCAGTCGTGGCTCTCTTTCACGACGTTCTGGCAACATTCGGGCTCGTGTCAATCTTCGACGGGGTGCTCAACCTCGAAATCAACCAATCGATGGTGGCCGCGTTTCTGACGCTCGTCGGCCTTTCGGTCAACGATACGGTCGTCATCTTTGACCGCATCCGGGAGAACCAGAAGATCTTCCGGAGCATGCCGCTCCAGGAACTCATGAACAAGAGCCTGAACGAAACCCTGAGCCGCACGATCATCACCTCGGGGACGATCTTCATGGTGCTCATCGTGCTGCTCATTACAGGCGGCGAAGTGAACCGCGGGTTCGCATTTACGCTCGCCTTCGGCATTCTCACCGGGACGTATTCCTCCATCTACGTTGCGAGCGCCGTCGCCCTCGAGTGGGTCCTGCGACGCAAGGTAGAAGGCAAGCTGATCAACTGACCCGGCGCTGCGGGTCAGCCGTTCTTCAGGAGACGACGTCATGATACTTTCCACGGTAACACGGGGTGATGTGGCGGTGGTTTCGCTCACCGGCAACCTCATGGGCGGACCGGACGCGAGCGCCCTCAATGCGACGCTCCACGAGTTGGTCGACGGCGGAACGCGGCATGTGGTGGTCGACCTTGGCGGCGTGCAGTTCATGAACAGCTCCGGCCTCGGCCTGCTCATCGGGGGAGCAAGTCTCCTGAAAACCGCGGGCGGTGCGCTCAAGATTGCCCGCGCATCGGAGAAAATTCTCTCGCTGATCCGCATTACCAAGCTCGGTGCAATCTTCGAAATGTATCCGGGCGTCGCGGAAGCTGTGGCAAGCTTCAAAAAATGATTGCTTCTCAACGTCGAATCCCCCACCTTTGACAGCGGAAGGTCGGGGATTTTTTTTTGTGCCCGGCGTTGTCATTCATCATCCGGATCGTCTGCAATGCCCGTTCAGATCATCGTCGGCGCCCAGTGGGGCGACGAAGGCAAGGGAAAGATAGTCGATCTCCTTGCCGAACATGCCGCAATCGTCGCCCGGTACCAGGGGGGCGCAAATGCGGGCCACACGGTCTGCATCGGCGAGCGCCAGTACATCCTGCACCTGATCCCCTCCGGCATCTTTCATGAGAAAATCACCTGCGTCATCGGCAACGGTGTCGTGATCGATCCCGCCGCGCTGATGCTCGAGATCAGCCAGCTCCGCGACGCCGGCATCGATATCACGGGACGCCTGCTGATCAGCCACAACGCCCACCTCATCATGCCGTACCACAAGCAACTCGACGTGATCAGGGAGAAGGGGGCGGACAAGATCGGGACAACGGGACGCGGAATCGGGCCCGCGTACATCGACAAGGCGACACGCAACGGGATCCGGATCGTGGACCTCCTCGACCGGGACGTGCTCGCCCGGAAGATCACCGCGAACCTCGAAGAAAAGAACCAGATCCTGACGAAGGTGTACGGCGGGACGACCATCGACGTTGACCGGATGATCGCCGAGTACCAGGAGTTCGACAAGCAGATCGACCCGTTCGTGACCGACACCGCACTCTACCTCAACCGCGCCCTGGCCGACGGCCTGCGGATCATTGCGGAGGGGGCCCAGGGCGCCCTCCTGGACGTCGATCACGGCACCTATCCGTATGTCACATCGTCCAACCCGACCTCGGGCGGGGCGTGCACCGGGCTGGGCATCCCCCCCACGGCGGTCGACGATATTGCCGGCGTCGTGAAGGCCTACTGCACCCGCGTGGGGAACGGGCCGTTTCCCACGGAACTGAACGACGCGACCGGGGAGCGGCTGCGTGCGCTCGGACATGAGTTCGGTTCCACGACCGGCCGTCCGCGACGGTGCGGCTGGTTTGACGCCGTTGCGTTGAAGTACTCCGCCATGATCAACGGCATCACGCACATCGCTGTCACAAAACTGGACGTGCTCGACACCTTTGACGAAATACGGGTGTGCGTCGCGTATGAAGTAAAAGGCAGGCGGCTCAAATCGTTCCCGACGGACCTGACGACGCTGGAGCAGGTGACGCCGATCTATGAATCATTCCCCGGGTGGCGTACCTCCCTGGCGCAGGTGAAGACGTACGGCGATCTTCCTGCGGCCGCTCGTGCATACCTCGACGCACTCGCACGCCTGACCGGCACAGCGGTCTGGCTGGTCTCCGTCGGGCCGAGAAGGGATCAAACGATAGCCCGATAGCGCATACTCCCCATGAAAAACCCATTCGCCGGACTTCCGCTCGGCCAGGCCGGCAATTTCAAGATCATCCTGCTGGCGTTCGCCTCGGTCTTCGTCCTTGCCATGCTCGTGTATTCGCAAAGGATCACCAATCAGCTTCTCGTCCGTGAACGCCAGGTGGTCGACCTGTATGCGAAATCCTACGAGTACATCAGCAGCGAGCGCGCCGCCAGCGGCGATTTCAGCTTCCTGTTCGATGAAGTCATCCGCACGATCGATTTCCCCGTCGTCCTGAGCGATGCGTCAAACGAACCCCTCTACTGGAAAAACGTTGACCTCGATTCCCTTCTGACCCGCGACCAGCAGAAGGAAATTATCCGGCCGATGCTCGCGCTCATGGACAAGGAGAACAAGCCGATCAGGATCACGGTCAATGACACCATCGTCCTCAACTACGTCCATTACGGAGAGTCGGAACTGATCGGTCAGCTCCGGTGGCTCCCCATCCTGGAAATCATCCTTGCGGCCGTGTTCATCTTTGTCGCCTATGTCGGCTTCAGTTACATCAAACGCACGGAACAGAGCAATATCTGGGTCGGGATGGCGAAGGAAACCGCTCATCAGCTCGGGACGCCCCTCTCCAGCATGATCGGATGGCTGGAGCGCGCGAAGGCGGTAGGTGCCGGCGCGCCGGTCATCAGGGAAAGCCTTCAGGAGATGGAGCACGATATCGAGCGCCTCAACAAGGTTGCGGCGCGATTCTCGAAAATCGGTTCCCGGCCCGATCTGAAGGAGGAGGACGCCACGGAGGTTATCAACGGCGTGATCACCTATATCGCCAAACGCATCCCCCGTTCGGGGAAAAGGGTTGATTGCATCATTGAAACTCCGGGGCGCTTCCCGGTCAGAATGAACCGGGAGCTGTTTGAGTGGGTGGTGGAAAACCTCATGAAGAATGCGCTGGATGCGATGGAGGGGCCGACCGGCATTATCTCATTCCGTCTCGCGCAGGCGGCGGGCAAAACGACCATCGACGTCACGGACACGGGCAAGGGGATTGACCCGAAATTCCACAAGGACGTCTTCCGGCCCGGGTACAGCACGAAGAAGCGCGGGTGGGGGCTTGGACTGACGCTCTCCAAGCGCATCATCGAAGAGTATCACACGGGAAAACTGTACGTCAAGCAGAGTTCCGTCGGTGTCGGCACAACCTTCCGCATCCGGCTCGGGTAACTATTGCAGTGGCACCGGCGTCCCTGCCTGTGGATATTTTCTCAGGAAGAGCGACGGGCGGGGACGCCCGTCCCGCTATCATGGGACGACATTTTTTGCAATACCTTCCGCGCCTTCTCGCGCCCCATTTCAAATGTCTCCCCAAGCTTCGGCTGAACGAACTCCGTGTCCTGCACCGGCAGCTCTTCATCCGGCGCGATAATCACCGGATCGATAATCTGTTTGTTCCCCTCTTTGAAGGAGAAGCGGTCTTCCTCGCTCCGGAGGATTTCTTCAAGGCGGGCGCGGGTCGCGTCGTCCGCAACCGCAGTCCGGAGCGCCGCCTTGACCCGTTCCCATGACGCCAGGTCGTTGTTGACGTCCCGTACCGTGTCCATATCCCGCAGGAAGTAGAGATTGGGCAACAACTCCAGCGCCGTCCGCATCAGGATCGCAAACACGTTCGGAAAGGTGGCGCGAATGCTCAGTTCCGACATGTTCGGGTACGAAGGGTAGGTGTTCACCACGTAGAGGTCGCTCACCCCGCCGAACTTCAGCACGCTTTTCAGGGGCGTCTTGTTGGAAATTCCCCCGTCGGCGTAGAGCTGCGGGACGTTGCGGCACTGTGCGGGGACATCCGGGTCTTCCACGATCGTCCGCACCGGCGGGTACGCGACGGTCGTGATCGTGGAGGCCATGATGTATTCCATCGCTTTGTGTGAATCCGGTTCGTCCGTGATGGAGCGGATATACGCCGCTCCGGTGTTCAGGGAACTGAGGCTCACATAAAACTCGTCCACCGTTTTCCGTTCGCGTATCAGATCATGCCGGAAATACCCCCTGACATACTTCCTGTAGAGGGGAGCATTGTCAAAGAGGGAGTCGACACCCCTGACCGCGGGCCAGCGGTCCATCCGGGTGGTGGCAAACTTGAGCATCAATCCGAATATTTCCCAGCCGCGGATCTGGTAGATATCCCGGTTCGTCAATTGCTTCCACTGGCGCTCGATCTCCTCGCCGGCCGCGCGGAGATCGGGCGCCTGTGCAATGCTCATGCCGTTGAGTGCGCCGACGGAGGTGCCGGAGAGAATGTTGATCCGCCTGCCCGTCTTTCTGAAATGCTCCAGAAGCTCCACGAGTGCGCCGGCCTGAAAGGCGCCCCGTGCACCGCCTCCGGAGAGAACGAGTGCAAGTTTTCCCACGCGACTGCCCGGGAGTATGGTACGGGATGAAATGGTTGGCATTGAAAGATAGCAAAGGCCGCGGACTCTTCCAACGGCCTTCCGGTTCGCTCAGCGGGACCGGCTTCCGAGGACCGTGCGGGCCTCGCGGAACACCCGTTGAAGCATCGGGCGCGTCAGACGGCCGGTGAACGTATTCTGCTGGCTTGGATGAAACGACGCAAGGAGGGTGATGTCACCGAAATCGTAGCGTGCACCGTGTGCGAACGCCGGTTTCTTCGCCCAGGCGATCCTTCCCATGGCGCGATAGGAGGAGAGCGCCGTTTCAAACCCCACGCGGCCGAGGCCGACGACGACGCGCACGTGCGTAAGGAGTGCGAGTTCGCGGAGGAGGAAGGGGCGGCAGGTCAGAACTTCCCGCGGCAGGAGCTTGTTGCCCGGCGGCGCGCAACGGCAGGTTGCCGTGATATAGCAATCGGTGAGCGCGAGGCCGTCGCGGCGGTCAACGGAGGCCGACTGATTTGCAAAGCCTGCCGCATGCAGGGCGCGAAAGAGCCAGTTGCCGCTTTCATCCCCGGTGAACATCCTCCCGGTCCGGTTCCCCCCGTGGGCCGCGGGTGCGAGACCGATCAGCAGCAGCCGGGCGGCGGGATCGCCAAAACCGGGGATCGGCTTTCCCCAGTACTCCTGGTCGGAGAACCGGCGGACTTTCACCCGGGCGACCTTCTCACGCCACCGGACGAGCCGCACACAGCGCCGGCACGCGATCACCTCACGCTCCAGCACGGCCAGTCCGGCGGCTGTCATGGGGTCAATTCCCTTCCCCGGCCGATGGCGCCGGCCCGAGGACATCCTCGACGCTCAGGTAGGTCGCCGGGGCAAGGTCGAGCGCCGCAACTCCCCCTTCGATCTCCTTCCTGTCACCAACAATGACGATCGCCAGGTTGTCCGGGACAACGTACTTCCGGGCCACGCGCAGCACTTCTTCCTTCGTGACCGCAAGGACGCGCCCGATGTACTTGTTCATCGTGTCGTCCGGCAGGCCGTAAATGACGAGTTCTTCGATCTGGCCCGCGATCTGACCGACGGATTGGAAGTCGCCGGGATATCCGAGCGCGAGGTAGTTTTTCGCTCGTGCGAGCTCCTCGTCCGGGACCTCTGCAAGAATCCCGCGCAGCTCATTCATGAACTCCGTCAGGGCCTTGTCGGTCACCGCCGTTTGCACGGAGGCACTCGCGACAAAGGGCCCGGGGAGAGGACGGAACTCAAAACGCGACCCGGCCCCGTAGGTGTACCCGTGCTTCTCGCGGAGGTTCTGGTTGAGCCGCGACGAAAATGACCCGCCCAGAATCGTGTTCATCACTATGATGGGATAGAAATCATCGGTCAGCCGCGGCACGCCGATGCGTCCGATCATGATCACCGATTGCGGTGCCCCCGGCTTGTCCACAAGGACCAGCGTCTTTTCCTTGATCTGCCCAATTGCCGGAAGGGACGGCAGGGAGGCGGACTTCCCTTTCCAGCTTCCGAACGATTTTTCAAGGCGGGCGAGCAATGCTGCAGGGTTGACATCGCCCACGACGACGATGGTGGTGTTGCCCGGCACAAAATAGCCGGCGTGGAATTTTCGCACGTCGTCCGGCGTGAGCGATCGTATCGACTTCTCGCTCCCGATCGACGGGACGCCGTAGGGGTGCGCAGTGCCGTACAGTGTGCGGCTAAACATCACCGACGCAAGCATGCGCGGTTCATCCCGCCACTGCGTCAGCGCGGTCAGCCGCTCTTTTTTCTTCCGTTCAAGATCGGCCCCCAGAAACGTAGGACGGCGCACAATGTCTGAGAGAAGCACAAGTGCCGAGTCGAGTTTACCGACGGGCGTGTGGAATGAAATGCCTGTCGTGTGCTGCCCTGCCCCCGTTCCGATGTGTGCGCCGAGATAGTCAATCGCATCGGCGAGCTGGAGGGCGTCGCGCAGTCCGGCCCCCTCCATCAGCATTGTCGCAGTCATGCTCGCCAGACCGGATTTCTCGGGGGGTTCCATCGACGCACCTGCCTTCACCACAAGGTCGATCTGGACGACGGGCACGGCATGTTTTTCAAGCAGGACGACCGGGATCCCGTTGGAGAGTTTCAGGTGCTGGATGGGGGGGAGTTTGAGCGCCGGCGGGGGGCCCAGTTTCGGCGGACCGGTCCGGTCCGGTTGTGCCTGGAGGTATGTCAGCGGCGCAAGTGACAGGAGGATCGCGGCAACGATCATTCCCCACATCGTTCTGACGTCTGATTTCTTCATGCTGAATTCTCTGTTCATTTTCCATCCTCCCTGGTCGCGGCAAGTTCAGTTTTCCCTTCCGGCACGATGCTCAGAACGACGCGGCCGTTCTCACGCAGGGTCGTCACCGCGACAGACTGGATATCTTTCGGATCGAGCGCCTTGTAGCGGGCCAGATCCTCGTTGAAGAAGTCGGGGTTTCCCGTGGAGGTGAGATAGCTGTTCAGGAGATCTGCCTTGGTGCCGATATTCTCAAGCCTGTCCAGAAACGAGGCTTCGTACTGGTTCACGGCGCGGTCGACTTCGCGCTGCGACGGAGTCTCCGCTTTGACCTTTCTGATTTCCTCGTTCACGACTGTCTCGATTTCCGAGAGCCCGTGTCCGGCCCGGGCGGTCACGATGATCTGAAACGTCGACGCGAGGCCCGAGGACGCCTGGGAGGCGGTCACGTCCTGCGCAATCTGCATATCATAGACCAGCCGTTTGTAGAGCCGGGAATTCTTGCCGGCGGTCAGGACACTGGCCAGAATGTCCAGCTCGGCGTCTCCGGGGGCGTACAACGGCGGGGAATTCCATGCAATGTACAGGCGCGGTACCTGGACCTTGTCTTCATGCACAATTCTCTTCTCTTCCGTCAGGTACGCTACCGGCGCCGGCTGAGGCGGAACGGGATTCCCTCCGGGGACATCGCTGAACCAGCGTTCCACCAGTGCCCGTGCGCCGGCCGGATCGATATCGCCGGCGATGACAAGCGATGCGTTCCCGGGCACATAATATTTCTTGAAGAATTCCACGACGTCGTCAAAGCTTGCCGCAGTCAGATCGTCCATTGATCCGATCGTGGGCCAGTGGTACGGGTGGTCCGGCGGGTACAGGTTTTCACTGAGCAGGATCGAAGCGAGTCCGTAGGGCCGGTTCTCATAACTCTGGCGCCGTTCATTTTTTACGACGTCACGCTGACCGTCGACCTTTGCCGGCGTCATGGCATCGACGAGGAAACCCATCCTGTCCGATTCGAGGAACAGCGGCAGCTCGAGTGCGTTGCTCGGGACGTTTTCAAAATAATTCGTCCGGTCGGTGGTCGTAGTGCCGTTGTTGTCCCCCCCGGCCGCCTCGAGCCATTCGTCGAATTTCCCCTCCGGCACGTTTTTGGATCCTTCGAACATGATATGTTCGAACAGATGGGCGAACCCGGTGCGCCCGGGCTTTTCGCGTCCCGATCCGACATGGTACCAGATGTTCACCGCGACGGACGGGACCGCATGGTCCTCATGGAGGACGACATCCAGGCCGTTCGGGAGTGCGAAGCGCGTGTAGGGCACCGACAGCCTGCCGTCGCCTGCCGTGGCGATCGAACAGGCGAGCATGCCCAGCATAATGATTCGTTTCATCCTGCCTCCTGATTGATTATTCTCTTACGTGCCCGCCCTGCCCCCTGTTGCATCGCGCTCCCCTTGAAACAAGGGCAATTGCCGCCCTTCCCGCACCAATGGGCCGCTACACCCGCAGCAGTTGCGCGAGCTGGTGCCGGGAGGTGTGAAGGAATGGCTCGGCGGCGAGGATGCCCGTGCGTCCGATGCTCTGTTCGAGGTAGTGCAGTTCCGCAAGCTGTTCCTTCCACTCCGGGTCCGGTGGAAATTCAAATCCCGCCTCGCGCATGAGGAGGAGCCCCTTCGCGGCAATCGCAAGCTCAAGATGGATCCGGAGCATGCAGACCATGTCGGCGAGAATTTCCCCCCGGAACCTTGATTCAAGCGTCTGGAAGTACACGCCGATTTTCGTCTCCCGGAGACGGCCCGTGGTGATCATCTCCAGCAGCTCCCTGTCGGAGTCGAAACCGACGCCAAGCCACCGCCGGACCGCTTTCTCGCTCCGGCGGAACACGACGCCCATCAGGACCGGGAGCACCAGGATAATCAGCTGGGTGGTCGTCACCGCGGTGAGAAAGAAGTGATTGAACGCGGAGTGTATGAGTATCGCAGCCAGCACACCTGGGAAGACGGTGGCAGGGGACGCCGACCCCGCCCGCTCCGTCAGCACCTTCCCGATGATGCCCGCGATGGACGTCGCCGCACCATGCATCATCGCCGTGCCAAAGCCCCGGACGATCCAGAGGAGCGTCGAGGACGACCCCAGCGTAAGGAAATAACCGGTGTTCTCCACGAGCGCAAACCCCGCGCCGATTGCAAAGCCGTGAATCGCCGTATCGACAAGAAACCCCGTTCTGCGCGTCAGCAACAGACGCACCAGCAGTACCGATTTCAGCGTCTCCTCGGTCACCGGTGCGACGTACCGCGAGAACGGCTCGAAGGAAAGCCCCGTGACGTCCGAGAGGAACATGTTGAGACCGAAGGCGGCAACCGCCGCGCCGCATCCGGCCGCCAGGGACCAACCGAGTGAGCGGACAGGGATGAGCTTGTAGCTGTCCATGAGATAGAGCGCAGCGAGAAAAGCACAGACAGGGAGAAGGCCGAGCAGGAATTCCATGGAACCGGCCCCTCAGAGCAATTTCAGGGAAATCATATACTCACGCGTCATGCGTGCATGCTCTCCCGCTGCCGCCGCATATCCGAATGAGAGCATCGAATCGAGATGGGAAAACAGTACCAGCTTGAAATCCACCTGTGCACCGGCGCAGAGTGCCCGCGTCCGGAATGCGGCATTGTCAATATTGGTGCTGATGACAGACGAAAACAGGGCGGCGCGCATCCATGTGCAGTACAGCGAGGGAAAGCCGAATTCCCGGAAGCGGACGGGCGGAAGTGTCCACTCCCCCATCGCGCGGACAAAGGTCGTGCCTCCGATGCTGTTGAGCTCCGCACCCGGGAAGCTGTAATACTCCCGGTACCGCTTCGGCTCTCTGAAATCCACCCAGTTATTCCCGAAGCCGCCAAAGAAAAAGCCGCCGAACACATCGTCGCGATTTCCTCCTCCCCACCCTGCTGCCCCCCGCAGCCACAGCGACGAGTGATCGATCGGCAGGGCAAATCCCACATCCGCCGTTCCGTACACGCGGGGAATGAATTCCCCCCGGACGATCGCATTCAGGCTGTTGAGCGACGCGCCCACGCCGGATTCATTGTCCACGGCACCAAGTGAACGTCGCATGTATGCATACGTCAGCCGGCCGTTGATCGTGGTAAAATTGTCGAACGACGCCGTGACGTTCTGGTACTCGGGTAACCTGTCAAGCCCTGCGTACACCGTCGCCGCGAAGCTGACCTCGAGCGTCTTCGGCCTCTCGAAGATAAGGTATTCGCTGTACCGGAGTCCTGCACTGTACCCTTTGCGGCTGGTCCGGGTCGGGCCGAACAGGTCGTAGAAGTCGGCTGCATTGTACGTACCGGTCAGCCTCCACTGCCACCAGCGGGCCTCGGCGGAAACGTGAAAACGCTCCGCGGGCGGTATGCCGCGGGAGGGCGTGAATGAGCCCGTCAGAATGAAACCGGCGACCCCGAGCGGATCCTGCAGATTGAACCGTTCGCCGACGGACGTATAGTCTTTATACCCCTCAACGAGGGGATATGCGGAGGCGAGTCCACAATGGCTCCAGCTGTCGTATTCTCCCGCAAAGACGGTCAATGAGTCAATGTTGACGACCGACGGGGGAGGAATCTTCCATTGCATCAGCACAGGATATTTCTCTACCACCGCCTGTCCGAGGTAGACAATGGGACTGATGTCTTCCCGCACGACGACAGGCACAATGACGGGAAGGAACCCTCTGCCGGTGTAGCGGAATGCCAGGAGCGAATCCCGACCGAACGGCACCGGCCTGAACACGCCGGTCTCCACATTGGAGATCCACTCCATTGATTTGGTGCTCCGGTCGTACCGGACCGCATTCGCAACGCCCGTCTGATACGTGGATCCGTACAGGTATCGTCCGTCCGGCGAAAAGACGAAATTCATCGGTGCGTTGTCCTTGAATTCGTACAGCGCATCATAGGCCATTGAACCGGCACGCAGGCTGTCGGTGCGCATGGCAATCAGGCTCTGGCGGCCGCTGATTTCGGCCATGGAGGCTGTCAGCAAGCTCCCGTCGGGGGACACATCGAGATCGTACAGATCCCGTCCGTACTTGAGGGGAAGGACATCCTCCCAGTGCGTGTACGGAGGGGGGATGCGCACGAGCGTGGAGTACCCGTTATGATGCTGGACGCCCCAGAGAGACCGGTCCGCCCGGTTGAATGCCAGGTCGCCGATACGTCCGTTGGTGATCAGTTCGTTGCTCTCGCCGGTCCGGACATCCACGCTCCGGAGGTCGCGCCAGGAGGTGCTGTTGTGCGTCGTATAGAACAACGTGCCTGATGCGGAATCGTACGCCATGGAACAGACATAATAGAGGGCAGGCGACGGAACGTCGCACAGCGTCCTCACTGACCCGTCGGCAAGGTCCACCCCGGCGATCGCGGCGAGCTGACCCGGCCTGTTCATGGCGACAAAGAGCGACCCTCGCCCGTGGTCCACGAACGCGCGCGAAACGGAACCCAGCGGGTCCGCCGTCAGGGGGCGCATGGGTGTGACGGGATTCCGGTGCACGGAATCGAGGTTTGCCTTCTGCCAGCGATGTTCCCAGGCGATCCAATCGCTCCAGGCCCCGCGGAGTGACCGCCCGTAGACCTCTTCGAACTGTGCGGAGTAGGTGCGGGAGCTGCCGGCAGACCGGTTGAACCAGGCGAGAAGCTTCTCCGGCCCTTTCTGCATGGCACAGTAGCTGACAAACCGGGTGCCGTACAGATATGCGTTGGCGCCGATCTGAAAATCAATGGTGGTCCCTTCCGACTCGAGACCGACGTAGTCGTAGAAATAGCTGCTGTCGGCGACCATCGTCCGAAAGACCATCTCGTCATATGCGCCCAGCGCGCGTCCGATGCCTCCCGACATCCAGGTCTCGAGGAACACTGCAATCCCCTCGTGGTACCAGCGGGGGGAGTACCAGCGCGGACTGGTGAGTGCGCTGTATGCCATGGTCATAGGATTGTCCGCGATCGGGGTGACCTTCCCGAAGAAGATGCTCCGGAAGATATTGTCGCTTCCCGCGGCCTTGTCCGTTGCAAGCACGTGCACGAGCTCGTGGTTCATGACCCAGTTCATCCGTTCATTGGTCGGAGCCGTTTCATAGACATAGTCATACGGCTCGATGCCGATGCTCAGGTAATTCCACGGGATCGTATTGGTGCCGCCCGACCCATAGTCGTTGAAATCGTGGAGCAAGACGGTGACTTTTTCGGTCGGCGTGTAGTCGAAGAGCGTGCGATGGAAGCGGAGGGAATTTTCAAAGCTTGCTGCCGCGTGTGGCACCAGGTAGGCGTGTGCGCGGTCGAGGGTGATCAGCCGGAGGTTCCCCGTCTCACGGACAAACACCTGCGATCCTGCCGGCGGAGGGAACACTGCGAGGGAGACCACAGCAACGGCGGTCAGGACGGTGCGTCGGGGGGTATGCCGCATGAAAGATCTGCTCCGGTGTCTGTCTGCGATCTGCGGAAGTGCACGGAAGGGTACTGAATACTGCGGAAGAAAACAATACGGGAGGGTGGCAGTCGCCACCCTCCCGTACGGTGTGTGTGGTTGGGGGTATTACTGGTCGCTGGAGGCCTTCTGTTCCAGCGTCGCGCCCGCGGTGCGCTCGAAACTCGCGAGCTGTTTTTCCAGGGCCTGTGACTTCTGCCCGAGGTCTGCCGCCGCGTTCCGGCTCAGGCCTGACTTGGATTCCAGGATGCCTGTCGCTGTTCTGTCCAGTTCCCGTGCGCGCTGCATGAGAGTGGCGACTTCGTTGCGATCGATGCTGCCGGCGCGTCCGATGGCCTGCGCCGCCTGTGCGAGAGCGGCCGCCGTCGACTGGAGCTCTGCAACCGCCGACTTGTCGAATCCCTGGTGTGAGCCCAGGTCTTTTGCAGCATTATTCAGCGACTCCGCCGTGCGGGAGAACTCCGCGATGGCCGTCCGCTCGAAGGCGGGCTGTGCGGCGAGGGACGCACGTTCCAGCAACTGGGCGCTGTTTTCGAGATTCACAATTGCTGATTTCTCGAGCGATGCCTGATTGTTCAGGGCTTCTGCGGCGCTCTTCTGCAATGCCGACGCCTGGCTCTGCAGGTCCGCGACGACCGTTTTTTCCAGGGATGCCTGGTGGTCGAGGGCGACCTGCGCGGTCTTGCCAAGTTCTGCCGCTGCCCGGGCGAGATCGGCGGCCGCGGTGCGGTCGAACGACTGCTGTGCACCGAGATCGCGGGCCGTTATCCCGAGGGCTGCTGCAGTGCTGCGCAGTTCCGTCGCCGCGTTCTCGTCAGCAGGATCCTTCACCGTGACCGCATTGTGTGTGCCCGCCTCGGCCAGTTTCACGTCTGATTCTGCAATCTGGCCCGACCGGTACTTCTTCGCGGCGCCGATGGTGCCGCTGGCATTGTCAACTCCCGGAGAGGAGGTGTAATACGAGAAGTACACGACGGCACAGATGGCAAGAACTGCCGCGCCGATAAGCAGGGAACGCTTCGGTCCTGAAGTCGTTGGTTCGTTGCTCTGTTCCATACAGCCTCCTGTGAAGGGTGTCCGGTGCGAAAACTGGTTCTTTGTTTTAAATACTTCCGTTGTTCCCGGGTGTTGGGCCTGTTGCAGCCTAATCTGCTATCGGGATTGATTTGCGAAGGAGTTCCCCCTCGGCACCCATGAGCGATACAGCGACGGAGGCTCCGGGCGTACGGGGGACGAGGTCAAGCGTGCATGCCTGGATCCCCGTTCCGGCGAGCTCCACCACGCCCTCCCGGACCGTGAGACTTCCAGAGGGTGTTTCGGGCCCGCGGATGCCTTTGAGAGTAATCCGGGAGGGATCAAAACTGAGGCGTGTGACAATGCCGCGGTTCAGGGTCATCCGGACCGCAAGCTCGCTCGACCCTCCGAGGCGCATAACGCGGACCGACCCTGATGCATCACCGGCGGCGACAGTGATGGATTCTGCACGTCCCACAACGGTGCCGGCGGCAGCGCTGTCAGGAACCGATGACCGGTCCAGGGGCTGCAGAAAGGTCATAAACAGGAAGAGGCCTGCCACAAGTCCACCGGCAAATACCGACCCGTAGCGCAGGGGGGTCGGCGGATGCACAAGGGAAGTCAATTTCTCGCGCCAGATGTGTGTGCGCGGTTGGATGGGGGCGTCATGGCCATGGACCGCGGCGCGAATCCTGTTCGCGAGGTGCACCGGCGGATCAACTTCCGCCACGCCGGAGAGAAGGCGGGAGAGCCGCGTCAGTTCGGCGTGGAATCGCCGGGCTTCGGCGCTGCGCTTGAGGAGCCGCTGGACCTGCTGGCGGTCAGTATCCGTCACCGCACCGTCCACGTCTCTGTTCAGCAAATCTCTGTTTTTTGCGTCCATGAGTTCACCCTACCCCTTTTTTCCTGAGATGATCCCGCAAGGCCTGCCTCGCAGAGAAGAGTCTTGATTTTACCCTCTTCACGGGAAGATCCATGATTTGACCGATTTCCTCGTACGACAATCCCTGCATGTGTTTCAGGACGATGATTGCACGTTGATCACTTTTTAACAGCATCAAAGCACCCTGGATGCTGGCTTCCCGTTCAACCGTCTCGTCGTCCAGCCCCTCGTCGATTGTTTCTGCGACATCGACTCCTTCGAGGCCGTCAAACCGCTTCCGCTGGCTCAGCAGGTTCAGGGATTCATTGACCGCAATCCGGTAGAGCCAGCTGAAGAACTTGAACCTGTCATCGAACTTTGCGAGTCCTTCATACGCCTTGACGAACACCGACTGTGTCACGTCCGCCGCGTCATCCCGGTCCCGCACCATCCTGATCGCTACATTATAGATCGTCCGCTGATACCGTTCCACGAGCGCATCATACGCCTTCCGATCTCCGGACCGGCACTGGCGGACAAACTCTTCGTCGCTGCGTTCTGTCATAAATACAATGCAGAGGTCAAATAGTTGGCCTACTCTATCGTGAAAATAAGGTCAAATCGGGCGATTCTGAACACATCGCGGATCATTTTGTTCATGTGAACCAACCTAAGTCCCTTTCCTCCCTCCCTGGCAAGCCGCTGTTGAGTCGCCAGCAGCACCCCCAGCCCGGCGCTGGAGATATAGTCGAGGTGCTGCATGTCCACGACGGCCGAATCACTCAGCCGGTTGAACACCTCCCGTGCCCGCTCGGTCTGGGCCGCGTCAAGTCGACCCGTCAGCTCGATGACGCCCGTTTCGTTGACGGTAATCGTGAACATGATGCTACTTCTCCAGGTGTTTAATCAGCGTGATTCTGCTGGTGCCTTCCTTGAAATCGTACTGGACGTCATCCAGCAGTTCTTTTGCGATATGAATACCGAGTCCGCCCGGCCGCCGCTCCAGCGGGGGGCGGTCAAACTGCGTCTGGGTGGGGCGCGTAACATCAAATGGTGCGGTCGTTTCCTCCTCCAACCGCACAGTGACCGTTTCTCCGACACGGAGGGCCTCAACGAGCACAGGATTCCCCTGCCCGCCGCTGTATTTTACCATGTTGGTGAAGAACTCCTCCACGGCAAGGGCGATGGCATAGGATGCCGCCGCATCGATCCGCTCAGCCCGGGTGAACCGGGTGAGGAATCCGAAGAGCGCATCCAGCGAACGCATCTCCTTCTGAAAGAGCTGGCGCATCGGGTCTCCGGTGCCGGCGGCGCCCCCTGCGGCGGGTGTGGTCACAGGCGCCTGACAACAACGATGGTCATATCGTCCGATTGCGGCGCGTCCGCCGCATGGACCCTCACGGCTTCGACCACGGCATCGATGATCGCTTCCGCCGTCTCCAGGCGGCGGGTCCTAACGATCGAGGCGATGCGCGCCTCGCCGAATTGCTCCGCCTGTTGATCGACCGCCTCGGTAATGCCGTCCGAAAACATGATCAGGCAATCCCCCGGCGCGAGCGGAACGGTTTCCTCCTGATAGGGGAATTCCTCCATGATGCTCAGAACGATCCCTCCCGTCCCGAGCCGCCGCGGTTCGCCTTCGGCGGAGAACAGCAGGGGGTTGTCCTGCCCGGCATTGCAATATGTCAGCGTGTGCGCCTGGATGTCGAGCCGTCCGTAAAAGACGGTCACAAATTTCTCCGGGCTCGTGCTTTGATGGAGCAGCCGGTTCGACCGGGCGATGCAGGAACTGACCGAGGTATTGGACAGCGTCTGCCCGCGGAGCGTCGCCTGGACATTGGCCATCAGGAGTGACGCCGGGAGTCCTTTGCCGGAGACATCCGCCAGGCAGATTGCGAGCCGTGCGGCATCGATGGGAATGAAATCGAAGTAGTCCCCCCCGACGAGCTGTGCAGGGATGCTTCTTCCTGCAATGTCATACCCGGACACGACAGGAGCGGTCTTGGGGAGGAGGTCCATCTGAATGGTTGCGGCAAGCCGCACTTCCTCCTTCATCCGGTGGAGCGCCTGCTCCTCTTCGTAGAGCCGCGCGTTTTCCACGACCTGCGCTGATTGTCCGGCGATGATCGCGAGGAGGCGCTGGTCCTCGTCTGTAAACGGGGTTCCCTCCTTCTTATTATAGACCGTCAGCACGCCGATCAGGGCGGATTTGGCCATCATCGGGACGCAGAGAAGCGACCGGATGGAATCGTCCCACTCGACCCCCTTGAAGCGGCTGTCGGTGCGCGGGTCCTGGATCGCCAGCGGCTTCTTATTCAGGTGCATCCACCCGAGAAGACTCTGGCTGAAATGAAAGTGCGGGGCCTGTGTAGAGCTGACCGCGGTGCGGACAAATGTTTTCATCGCATCGCGCGATCGGCGGTCGACGAGCGTGATGACGCCCTGTTCCGCATGGATGGCCCGTAACGAACGATGAATTATCGTCCGCATGATGTCCTGGAGGTTCACCGAAGCGCCGATAGCGCGGGCGAGGTCGTTCAGGATGGAGAGCTCCTCGACGGCCCGTTTCAGGCGGCGATTTTCCTCCTGCGGGGACGATCCTGCGGTACCGGCTGAATCCTGAGGGGACATGCGGCGTGAGCCAGCTGTTGGAAAAAACGGACCCTTCATGCGGGGTCGGGTAACAAGCGTGTTAAGTACGGTAATGACTGAGGAAAAAGCAAGCAGGGCGAATGCCGCGACAACTGCCATGGGCGGCGAAATGCCGCCCATGGGGATCACCGGTGTGTGAGGATGTGTCCTGCGCTAGGCCGCCGCCGGAGGCTGCGTGCCGGCTGCCGGGCCTTTGGGCTTGTACACCGAATAGCCGATCAAACCACCGATCAGGCCGAAGAGGGGATCTATGATGAAGGACGGGATGATCGTCAGCGGTGAGAGCGCCTGTTCCCTCATGCTCTGCTGCATCTGTTCCACTGCTTCCGGCGGCATCTTGTCGAGAATGCCGAGCTTGTCGTACATCGACATGATGATCTTACCGGTCGCCTCGCCTGCTGCAGCGCCGAGCGCAAAGTGAAAGAGTACGGTCAGCACAAGACCGACTAGCGCACCAAAGACTCCGGCAAGCGCTCCGAGCTGGAGGCTGTCGCTGTTGGTCAGCGGGCCTTTGTCCGGCGTCAGGTCCTTCTGGTAAAAAAAGACCGCCATGAACCCGCCAAGCATCACGCCCGCGCAGCACAGACAGTTCACCAGGTTCAGAAACGGAATGCCGGAGATGAGTCCCATGATGACGCCGCCGTAGAGGGCAGGCATGAGCTTGCTCGGTTTTTCAGGCATCGGTTGGTCCTTTCTCTGAGTGGTTCATTGTGGGTGGCGCGCGGTGGAGGAGCCCGTCCATCGCCTCCGTCGCACCGGGAATCACCAGATACGGTGACAGGAGGCCGAACCAACCCCCCGTCACGGCGCGCGACACGTTCGTGACTTCATACAGCCCGAGCATGCCTGACGCCACGTCGACGAGCATCGGGAACGCGGCCGCCGCGAGGAAGATCCGCCCCGGCAGCACCGGCGTGCGGAGATTTCTGATCAGCGGGTAAGCAAGCGTCCCGAGGAGAAACCCGAAATAAATGGAAGAACACCGGGAGCAGACGGCAAGCGCGACACCGAACAGGTGGAACGAGCGTTCATCGAGCCGGTGGCAGAGCGGGCGAAACAGCGCGGCGATCATCTGCCCTGTCTGTCCCGGCGATCCGCCCGACGCCGTCAGGAGCGCGGGAAGGAGAATCATCAGACACCAGAGTGCTGCTCCTGCCGCGATCACGAAATATGTGACGCGGGCGTAACGCATGGCGCAACATACCCGAAAATCCGCCGATTGTCAAGGGAACCATATCTTGATTTTCAGGACGTCGCCGGGTATATTTGACTTCACCATGCACTACCGACGATCCCACTCGCAGTGACTTCCCCCACCACTCCCCGCCGCCTGACGATCGGACTGATCCAGATGTCGATCGGAAACAGCCCCGACGAAAATCTCCGGCACGCGGCAGAAATGATTCAGCAGGCAGCCGCACAGGGAGCCAGGGTCATCTGCCTCCCCGAGCTTTTCCGCTCCCGCTATTTCTGCCAGCGTGAAGACGTCGCCCAGTTTGATCTCGCCGAGGCCATTCCCGGTCCCACCACCCAGACACTGGGAGAGCTGGCACGCAGGGAACGCGTCGTTATCATCGCGCCTTTGTTCGAGCGGCGGGCAGCGGGGGTGTATCACAACAGCGCCGCAATCATTGATGCTGACGGCTCCATCGCCGGCCTTTACAGAAAGATGCATATCCCGGATGATCCTGCGTACTATGAAAAGTTTTATTTTACACCGGGCGATCTTGGATTTTCCGCGATCGACACCGCCGCGGGGAAGGTGGGCACGTTGATCTGCTGGGACCAGTGGTATCCGGAGGCAGCCCGCCTGACTGCGCTGCAGGGGGCGGAGACACTGTTTTTTCCCACTGCGATCGGGTGGCACCCGCACGAAAAGGCGGAATTTGGCGCGGCCCAGCGCGATGCCTGGCAGATCGTGCAGCGCGGGCATGCCATCGCCAACGGGGTCTATGTCGCCGCAGTCAACCGTGTCGGCCACGAAATACCCGCGGAAGGGGGTCCGGGGATTGAGTTCTGGGGCTCCTCGTTCATCGCCGATCCGCAGGGAATCGTGATCGCGGAAGGATCGGCCGACAGGGAAGAGATCATCGTAGCCGAAATCGATTCCGCCCGCATCGAAGATGTCCGCCGCAACTGGCCGTTTCTTCGCGACCGCCGCATTGACGCGTATGGCGGTATCACGCGCCGGTTCATGAACGACGAACCCTGGAGTCCCCGGTCATAACATCCCCCGCCCACTCCCCCGCAGCGCTCGGCTACCGGATGCCGGCCGAATGGGACCGGCACGAGGCGACGTGGCTCGCATGGCCTCATAACACGAGCGACTGGCCGGGCAAATTCGCTCCCATCCCCTGGGTCTATGCCGCAATCGTCCGCGTGCTTGTCCGCGGGGAGTCCGTGCGGATCATCGTCGCATCGGCGGCACATGAACGTTCAGCCCGGCGCGTTTTCGCAAGGGCGGGCGTCGATGGTTCACGCGTTGAGTTTTTCCGCGCGCCCACCGACCGCTCCTGGACGAGGGACATCGGACCGATGTTCGTCCGGCGCGATGCGCCCCCCCGCGCAATCGCCGTCAATCATTTCTCGTTTACCGGCTGGGCGAAATACAAGAACTGGAAGAAGGATGCAATGATCCCCGCACGCGCTGCGCGGGCGCTCGGGCTGAAGGCGTTCCGTCCGGCGTATCAGGGGAAACCGCTGGTCCTCGAAGGCGGCGCCATCGACGTCAACGGACGCGGCACACTGCTGACCACCGAGGAATGTCTTCTCGATCCCTCGGTACAGATACGAAATCCCGGCCTCGGGCGTGCGGACATGGAGCAGGCCCTCCGTGAAGCGCTCGGGGTTTCCACCATCCTCTGGCTCGGACGGGGCATCGCGGGCGACGATACGCACGGACATGTGGATGACGTCGCCCGGTTTGTCAACGCGACAACGATCGTTCTGTGCGAGGAGCCAAACACCTCCGACACGAATCATGTGCCGCTGCGCGAGAACCGCGAGCGGCTCCTCGCAGCACGGCTCGAAGGCGGGTCTGCTCCCGACGTCATCGTGCTCCCCATGCCCTCCCCCGTCACATTCGACGGCATCCGCCTTCCTGCAAGCTATGCAAATTTCTACATCGCCAACGGCGCGGTCCTGGTCCCGACGTTCAACGATCCGAACGACCGGATCGCCCTCGGCATCCTGGGCGAATTGTTCCCCGGCAGGGAAGTCGTCGGCATTCACGCCGTCGATCTCGTCTGGGGGCTGGGAACTCTTCACTGTCTGACGCAGCAACAACCGGCACTCTGACTGTTCCCTCCCGTCCGGCGTTCTCCTCTCCCCCGGCGCTTCCCGATTCTCAGTTCATCCCCCGATATTCTCAAATCTTGGAATTCCACGCCTTTTTTACCGCATTTTTCCCCCAATTCGGCACATGGTTGATGGCATGATATTCGCGTTTTAGGGTGCGCCGACCTTGTGAATAATCTTACAATTACGTGTATGCTCTCAATAGATAAGGTAGCTCAATGAAACGGACCATGGTCACGATTGACGGAAACGAAGCCGCCGCCTATGTCGCCCACAAACTGAATGAGGTCATTGCCATTTATCCCATCACGCCATCATCGAACATGGGCGAATGGGCGGATGAATGGTCCGCACAAGGCCGGACGAACCTGTGGGGAACCGTCCCTTCGGTGACTGAAATGCAGAGCGAGGGGGGGGCGGCAGGCGCAATTCACGGTGCGCTGCAGACCGGTGCGCTGGCGACGACATTTACCGCGTCGCAAGGATTGCTGCTGATGATTCCGAACATGTTCAAGATCGCGGGAGAACTCACCTCCACCGTTTTTCATGTCTCGGCCCGGTCACTCGCCGCACAGGCCCTCTCTATCTTCGGCGACCACAGCGACGTGATGGCTGCCCGCAGCACCGGCTTTGCGATGATTGCGTCGAATTCGGTCCAGGAGGTCATGGATACCGCGCTGATCGCACAGGCAGCGACGCTCGAAACCCGTATCCCTTTTCTTCACTTCTTTGACGGCTTCCGCACATCCCACGAAGTGATGAAGATCGAACAGTTGACCGATGACGACCTCCGTACGATGATCAACGACGAGCTGATCTACGCCCACCGGCAGCGGGCGCTCTCGCCCGACCATCCCGTCATGCGCGGATCGGCGCAGAACCCCGACGTCTACTTCCAGGGGCGCGAAACCGTCAATCCGTTTTACCGGGCATGCCCCGGCATTGTCCAGAAGCAGATGGACAAGTTTGCGGGCCTGACCGGCCGGCAGTACCGGCTCTTTGAATACACGGGTTCCCCGTCTGCGGATCGTGTCATCGTCATGATGGGTTCCGGCGCGGAAGCGGCCCAGGAAGCAGTCGAGTACCTGAATACCCACGGAGAAAAAGTGGGGCTCCTGAAAGTACGCCTGTTCCGCCCGTTCAGCGCGTCGCATTTTGTCGGCGCCCTTCCCGCAGGCGTGAAAAAAATCGCCGTGCTGGACCGGGTGAAGGAACCGGGAAGCGCGGGAGAGCCGCTTTACCAGGACGTCATCACTTCCATTGCCGAGGGATTGACCGAACGGACCGCACCCTTTACGTCCTTTCCGCTTGTAACCGGCGGCCGGTACGGGCTCTCGTCAAAGGAGTTCACGCCTGCCATGGTCAAGGCGGTATTCGATGAGCTGAAAAAGCCTGCGCCGAAAAACCACTTTACCGTCGGCATCAACGATGATGTGTCGCACACGAGCCTCGACTACGATCAGGCGTTTACCACCGAAAGCGACGACGTCGTGCGCGCCCTGTTTTACGGGCTTGGCGCCGACGGGACCGTCGGAGCAAATAAGAATTCGATCAAGATCATCGGGGAAGACACGCCCAACTACGCGCAGGGGTATTTTGTGTACGACTCGAAGAAATCCGGGTCCACAACGACCTCCCACCTCCGGTTCGGGCCGCGCCCCATCCATTCGACCTACCTTGTGGATAGGGCCAATTTCGTGGCATGTCACCAGTGGTTCTTCCTCGAGAAGTTCGATGTGCTGAAATCGGCCGTCCCCGGCGCCACGTTCCTCCTCAACAGCATTTTCGGCCCGGACACGGTGTGGGATAAGCTCCCGCGGCATATTCAGCAGCAGATCATCGACAAAAAGATCAAGTTCTACGTCATCGACGGATACAACGTCGCCCAGCAGACCGGCATGGGAGCGCGCGTCAACACGATCATGCAGACCTGCTTCTTTGCCATCTCGGGCGTTCTGCCGCGCGCGCAGGCGATCGAAGCCATCAAACATTCCATCAAGAAGACATACGGGAAAAAGGGAGATCAGGTCGTCGAGCAGAATTTCGCCGCCGTCGACCAGACACTTGCAAATCTTTTTGAGGTGAAGGTCCCCGCCAAAGCGTCCAGCACGATCGAAATGCCCCCGGTGGTCTCACCCGCCGCACCCGGGTTTGTGAAAGACGTCACGGCCCGGATCATGGCGGGATTCGGGGACCAGATCCCGGTCAGCAAAATGCCCGTGGACGGAACATACCCCACCGGCACCGCGCAGTGGGAAAAACGGAACATCGCCCTTGAAATCCCGGTATGGGATTCCTCCATCTGTATCCAGTGCAATAAGTGCGCACTGGTCTGCCCGCATGCGACCATCAGGATCAAGGTGTACGATCAGGCGCGGCTGGGCGGGGCTCCCGCAACGTTCAAGGCGATGGATTACAAGGGAACCGAGTTCAAGGGGATGAAGTACACCGTGCAGGTCGCACCGGAAGACTGCACCGGGTGCGGTCTCTGCGTTGACGTCTGTCCGGCGAAGAACAAGACGGAAACGCGCCTGAAGGCGATCAACATGATGCCGCAGCCCGCCATCCGCGAATCGGAACGCGTCAACTATGATTTCTTTCTTGCGCTGCCTGAAGCCGACAGGCGTCAGGTGAAAGTGGACACCGTCAAGGGGTCGCAGTTCCTGCAACCGCTCTTCGAGTATTCCGGTGCATGTTCCGGCTGTGGTGAAACGCCCTATATCAAACTGGCCACCCAGCTCTTCGGAGACCGGATGGTCGTCGCCAATGCAACCGGCTGTTCATCGATTTACGGCGGAAACCTCCCGACAACCCCCTGGTCGCAGAACAACGACGGCCGCGGGCCGGCGTGGTCCAACTCCCTGTTCGAGGACAATGCGGAATTCGGCCTCGGCATGCGGCTGACGATCGATAAGCACACGCAGATGGCGCGCGAGCTCGTCCAGAAACTTGCGGGAACGATCGGAGAGACATTTGCACAGGGAATTCTCGGGGCGATCCAGGGTGACGAGCCGGGAATCCATGAACAACGCATGCGCGTGGAGGAATTGAAGAAGAAACTCGCCGGGCTCGTGACGCCCGAGGCGGTCCAGTTGCGCAGCCTCGCGGACAGCCTCGTGAAGAAGAGCGTCTGGATCATCGGCGGAGACGGCTGGGCGTATGACATCGGTTTCGGCGGTTTGGATCACGTGCTGGCATCAGGCAAGAACGTGAACATCCTCGTGCTCGACACGGAGGTGTATTCCAACACGGGCGGACAGATGTCCAAATCCACCCCCCGGTCTGCCGTGGCCAAATTTGCGGCCGGCGGCAAACCGCTTGCGAAGAAAGACCTCGGTCTGATCGCAATGTCGTATGGGAGTGTGTACGTCGCGGCGGTGGCGATGGGCGCGAACGATATGCAAACGATCCGCGCATTCATGGAAGCGGAAGCATACGACGGTCCCTCCATCATCATCGCCTATTCGCACTGTATTGCCCATGGCATCAACATGACCACCGGCATGGTGAACCAGAAGGCGGCAGTGGAAAGCGGGCACTGGCCCCTCTACCGTTTCAATCCGCTGCTGGGGCGCGAAGGAAAGAATCCCTTCAAACTTGACTCCAAAGCGCCGCGGATCCGGTTCGAAGAGTATGCGTACCGTGAAGCCAGGTATAAGATGCTCACCAAGAGCGACCCGGAAGCAGCGAAGCGGCTGATGGCGCTCGCGGAAGAGGATGTGAAGAAACGCTGGAAGGTCTATGAAGAGCTCGCGGCGGACGGGGACGGCGCTGCACCGGCGAAGACCCCCGCACCCGCGGCACACTGACCGGACTCCATTCACCTATTGCGGGAATCACACACATGGATCTCTCAACGACGTACTGCGGGCTTGCATTGAAGAACCCGATTGTCCCTTCGGCGGGCCCGCTTTCGCATACCCTGGACGGGATGAAGCGGCTCGAAGATAACGGCGCCGCAGCCATCGTCATGTACTCCCTCTTCGAGGAGCAGATTGCGCATGAGATGATGGAGCTCGATCACTACCTCTCGTACGGCACGGAAAGCTTTGCCGAGGCCCTCACGTACTTTCCAGAAACCGGCGATTACAACCTCGGGCCGGAAGAGTACGTCGAGCTGCTGCACAAGGCGAAGGCGGCGCTCGGCATCCCGGTGATCGGCAGCCTGAACGGCGTTTCGACCGGCGGCTGGGTGAAGTTCGCCAAGAAGATTGAAGAAGCGGGGGCGGATGCCCTTGAGCTTAATGTCTATTATATTCCCACCGACCGGAAACTCACGGGCGCGGACGTGGAAGACCGGTACCTTGAAGTTCTGCATGCGGTCAAAAACACTGTCAAGATTCCGGTGGCGATGAAGTTGAGCCCGTTCTTCAGCTCCATGGCCAACATGGCGGCCCGGCTCGACACCGCGGGGGCGGACGCCCTTGTACTCTTCAACCGGTTCTACCAGCCCGACATTAATCTCGAAACTCTGGAAGTGGCGCCGAACGTCAATCTCAGCACATCGCAGGCCCTCCGGCTGCCGCTCCGCTGGATTGCCATTCTTCACGGGCATGTCAAGGCGAGTCTTGCCGCGACCAGCGGCATCCACACGGCCCAGGACGTCCTGAAGATGCTGATGGCGGGTGCCGACGTCACCATGATGTGCTCGGCCCTCCTGCGGCACGGCCCGGAACATATCCGGGAAGTCCTCACCGGGATCGATCAATGGATGCTCGAACACGAATACGTGTCGGTCAACCAGATGCGCGGGAGCATGAGCCAGAAGTCGATCGCCGATCCGGCCGCGTTCGAACGCGCCAATTACATGAAGGCTCTCAACAGTTACCGGTAGGGGCAACCCGCCGGGTCACCCACACACCCAACCACCTGGATATCCCATGCGCCTCACACTTCGTTTCACACTGTTGTTCCTCACCCTTCTTGCGGGGATTCTCCCCGGATTCGCGCAGGAGACCCATGGCACCGCCACTGCCGACTCCGTGGCAGGCGTCCCGGCGCTCGACCGGTATCATGAAGTGATCTCCGTACTCTGGCACGTCGCATGGCCGAAAAAAGACACAGAGAAGCTCGCCGCGCTACTCCCGGGGGTGAAATCGGGCATGGACAGCGTCGCGGCAGCAACGCTTCCCGTGAGACTCAAGGAGAAGAAAGCTTTGTGGGATCGAGGTGTGGTGGATCTGCGGAGCGCAGTGAAAGAGTATGCAGAAGCGGTGAGCGTGAATGACTCAACCCGGCTGCTGAAGGCCGCCGAAGTCCTGCATGCCCGTTATGAGGCTCTCGTGCGGATCATCCGGCCGAGGTAGGGGCAACCCTTTGCAGTGGGACGGGCGTCTCCGCCCGTCGCTCTTCCTGAGGAACAACCACCGGCAGCCGTCCCGCCTCTGGCGGGACGAGCCTCGTCCGTGCGCCGAAGGCGCGCGAGACGGGGGACGCCGGTGCCACTGTCAAGCCACGAGTGACGCGTTACTTCTTTTTATTGAGGATTTGTTCCATTTCATCCATGATGCGGTTCATCCGCTTCATCGTTAGCTCGAACGGATGGGCCGTGGTCATATCGACACCTGCGTTCCGGAGGAGCGTGATCGGATAATCTGACCCTCCCGCCTTCAGGAGATCGAGGTACCGTGTGAGCGCCGACTTGTCGCCGCTGAGGACCACTTCCGACAGCGCGGACGATGCCGTAAACGATGTCGCGTACTGGAAGACGTAAAAGTTGTAGTAGAAGTGCGGAACGTTCGACCATTCCGCCTTCACCTCGTCGTCCACAACGCACACGCCTGCGTCGTGCCCGTAATACTTCCTGGTGATTTCCGCATACAGGTCATTCAGGCCCTCCCCTGTCAGAGACTTTCCTGATTCCGCGAGCTCGTGGATGCGAAGCTCGAATTCCGCGAACTGTGTCTGCCGGAAGATCGTTCCCTTCATGTTGTCGAGCGCGTTGCCGAGCAGCGTGAGCCGCACGTTGTCATCCTTGATCGACTTGAGCATGTAGTTCATGAGCAGAGCCTCGTTGAACGTCGAGGCAACTTCCGCCACAAAGATGGAATACTGTGACGTCGGGTAGGGCTGGCTGGCGTTTGCCAGGTAACTGTGCATGGTATGCCCGAACTCATGCGTCAGGGTACTCATGTCATCGTACTTGCCGTTGTAGTTCAGGAGCATGTACGGATGTACATCGTACGCAGCTCCCTGGGAGTAGGCGCCGGCACGTTTCCCGTCGTTCGGGTAGGCGTCCACCCATCGCTCGGTGAAACCGCGTTCCGCAACCGTCGTGTAGTCTTTCCCGAGCAGCTGCAGGGATGCGAGGATCAGCTTCTGTGCCTCTTCGTAGGAGTAGGTGAGGTCGACGGATTTCACGAGGGGCGCGTAGAGATCATAATAGTGCAGCGTGTCGAGACCCATCATCCGTTTCCGGAGCTTGAGGTAACGGTGGAAGGTGGAAAGGTTTGCGTCGACGTTATTGACGAGGCCTTTGTACACCTCGACGGGGATATTACTGCCATCGAGTGCGGATTCGAGGGAGGATTTGTAGTTGCGCGCCTTCATGTAAAACATGTCTTTCTTCACCTCAGCGTAGAGCTGCGTGCCGAATGTCCCGACGAAATCGTTCAATGTTCCGAAGTATGTCGCAAACACTTTTTTGCGGTCGTCCCGGTTCGGCACCGCCCGGTAGAGGTTAAACGCCGCCTTGTCGAGTTTCACCTTTTTGCCGTCCGACAGGGTGACGGACGGGAAGGGGAATTCCGCGTTGGAGAATACTCCGTATATATTGTCCGGTCCGTCGGCCATCAGGCCGGCGTCCGCGATGATTTTCTCTTCGCTTTCCGTGCCTGTATGCGACTTCCGGCGAAGGATGTCATCGAGGTCATGGCGGTAGACCGCCAGCTTTGGTTCTGCGGCAAGGAATTTGTCGATCACCGCCCGGTCCATCTTCAGAACCTCGGGCTGGACGAACGCCACTTTGGCGCTGAACTTGGCTCCCACCTGCCCCATATCCTGCACCATCCCAAGAGCCTGCGGGTCATTCAGGTTGAGATCGGAGGAGAGCGACGCATAGACATACAGCTTGGAGAACTTCTGGGAGAGGTTGCTGACCGTGCTCATGCACGCCAGGAGCGACTGCGGGGACTGGGCAAGCGTTCCCTTCAGCTTGTCCACCATCTCCAGGCTTTTCGTGAACGCTTCCTTCTCCGCCGCCCATGCATCCTTGGACGGATAGAGGTCGGCCAGGTTCCACTTGTACTTGTCGGGGATCTTGCTCCTGTCGCGCTCCTGGCTGAACGAGGCGGAGGAGGTGGCAAGGGATAAGCCGAGCAGGCAGAGCGTGACATCGCGGAGCGGGTTCATCGGGTCTCCTGTCATTTGGGTATGGGACTCCTGGTTGTACGGACCCCGGGGGGCTGTTGTTGTGAAGCCAGGGCGGAAAAGTTCAGCAAAATAGAGATTTCGCCCGGGAGAGTCAAGATTCGGGCGATTTGCCCTGTCAGGAAAACTTCGTATACTACAGTGGGACAGAGTCCCGCGGCACCCCCCGAGCGTGACACATCTGGAGATGAAAGGGTCATGGTGGGTTTGAGGGATCGGCTCAGTCAGAACGAGGTGATCGTCTTTGACGGCGGCACCGGCACGTATCTCTATGAAAAGGGGATCTACATCAACACGTGCTTTGACGAACTCAACCTGACCAACCCGGATATCGTTGCCGAGGTCCACCGGGAGTACGCCGCTGCAGGGGCGGATGTGATTGAAACAAACACGTTCGGCGCTAACAGGTTCAAACTTGCCCCCCACGGGCTTGAGAAAAAGGTGTACGATGTCAACCTCCGCGGTGCGCAGATCGCGAAAGGAGTTGCGGGCGACCGGACGCTGGTTGCGGGCTCGGTTGGGCCCCTTGGCGTTCAAATCGAGCCCCTCGGGAAGCTCTCCTTTGAGGAAGCCGCCGATGCATTCCGGGAGCAGATCAAAGGACTGCTCGATGGGGGAGTCGACCTGATCATCCTGGAGACCTTCAGCCTGGTCCCGGAGTTGCAGCAGGCCATCAAGGCCGTACGTGCCCTGAACACCTCCATCCCTCTGATCGCGCAGGTGACAATCAACGACGACGGGCACCTGCTCAGCGGTGCATCCCTGGAGAGTTTTATCAAGGCGGTTCTTCCGTCGGACGTTGACGCCCTCGGGCTCAACTGTTCCGTCGGCCCGAAGGCGATGCTCGACGCCCTGGAGACCCTCAAAACGCTGACCGCGCTGCCGATCTCCGTGCAGCCCAATGCCGGACTCCCGCAGAACATCGGCGGACGGAATATCTACATGACATCCCCCGAGTACATGGCGGAGTACGCGAAACGGTTCATCCAGACGGGCGCGACCATTGTCGGCGGGTGCTGCGGAACGAACCCGGAACACATCAAGGCGATCCGTCGTGCCGTGCGTGCCCTTCGTCCGCTCAAGAGGATGGACGTCACAGCGGAGTCGCTCTCGGTGACCGCACCCGAGGCGGTCCACGTGTTTGGCAAGACCGAGAAGTCGCGCCTTTCCAACAAGCTTGCGCGCAAGGAATTTGTCACGCTCGTCGAACTCGTTTCGCCGAAAGGAGTCTCCCCTGCGCGCGAAGTGGAAAAAGCCCGGAAACTGCATCATTTCGGCATCGACGCGATCAACATTCCCGACGGCCCGCGTGCCTCTGCACGGATGTCGGCGCTCGCCATGGCCGCCATCATGCAGCGGGACACCGGCATAGAGACCGTGCTTCATTTCGCGTGCCGCGACCGGAACGTGATCGGCATGCAGTCGGACCTGCTGGGCGCATGGGCTCTCGGCATCCGCAACGTCCTTGCCATCACCGGTGATCCGCCCAAGCTGGGAAACTACCCGAATGCGACGGCGGTGTTTGACGTCGACGCCATAGGCTTGACGAACGTGATGCAGCGTTTAAATCACGGCCTCGATCTTGCGGGCAATCCGATCGGCGAACCGACGGGGTTTAACATCGGCGTGGGCGTCAACCCGGGAGCGATCAATCTTGACGAGGAGATCCGGCGGCTCGACTGGAAGATCGAGGCGGGCGCCGAGTATGTCATCACACAGCCGGTCTTTGACATCAGGATTCTTGAACAGTTCATGAAGAGGATCCGCCATGTGACGATCCCGCTCCTGTGCGGCATCTGGCCTCTGATCTCATACCGGAACGCGGAATTCATGAACAATGAAGTCCCCGGCGCGAGCGTCCCCCCCGATATCATGGAGCGCCTGAGAAAGACAACGACGAAGGAAGAGGGATTCGCCGAGGGCGTCCGCATTGCGCGTGAAACGTATGAGCACGTCCGCTCTGAAGTCGCCGGCGTTCAACTCTCGGCCCCGATGGGTCGGATCGAAGGCGTCTTTATGATCCTCGGGTAGCACCCTTTTTGAGTTCCAGGCCCTCACACTCCCCCGTGTGGGCTATGATCGGACATGGTTCTCCTGGATGTTTCCACGGAACCTCCATTCCGGCTCAAATTCCTGATATCGGCCCGATAAATCTGGCACCGTTTTGGCGTCAGTAAGGGTAGTGGACGCTATCAAGATCGATATCACGTCACAATGTGGTACTGATGTGCGTGTAGTCACAGCTCCGCTGACAGATTTTTCTTATTATAAAAGTAGATTTATGGCGAGAGTTTCGCTAAGTTGTGCGAGGAATCGGAAGAAGCGATAATTCAGGGGGAATGGAAAGATGAACACCGGACAAACAATTCTCACAATCGGAGCATTTGTGCTCCTGACCACCATCCTCCAGGGATTGTACAATTCCCTCGGGAATGTCGGGGCCGACATTTCCAGCGGACAGGACGGTATCCTCGCGACGACCATCGCAACGTCGTACAGCGAAATGGTGAACCGTCTGGCGTTCGACCAGGTGACCGATACGTCCGATGTCGCGCTGGCGTCGCCGCTTCTTCTGTCGTACCCCTGCGGCCCGGAAGCGGGCGAAGACAGTATTGCCGAATTCAACGATTTTGATGATTTCAACAGGTACTCGGAAGTCAAGGTTGCCGGGGGTTCGGGGAGATCGTACCGGACGACGTTCATTGTCTCGTACGTGGACGAAGCCAATCTGAGCAGCATCGTGGCGGTCCGGACGTACCTGAAAAGGATGGACATGAAGACCTGGCGCGTCGCTCCCCCGCCGACCAGTGACGAGATCATTGACACGCTCACCACGTCCCTCGTGATGGGCTACTATCACTTCGATTGAGTAAGGAGCACACGCCATGTCAGTGATGCTGGATATTCTCTTTTCGATGATCATGGGGGGGATGCTCCTGCTCAACGTGCTGCGCGCGCAGGATCTCGTGTACGAGAACTCCTCCACCTACCAGGGAGACGTTCTCGTCCAGGAAATGCTGATCACGCAGGTGCAGTATGTCGAAGGTGAGCTGCGGAATATGGGCTACGGGCTGGCGCAGGGAACCCGGGCCATTCTGGCGGCAGGCGATAGTTCGATAACGTTCCTGACGGATATCGGCCGCAACGGGAATATAGACACCGTGACATACAGCGTCGGACCCGTCAGCGAGCTCTCGCGCACTCAGAACGAGATGGACAAATACCTGCGCCGCACGGTCAAGCTCCCCGGGATCGGTACGGATCAGTCAAACGCCGGCGTGGTCACCTACTTCCGGTTGCGGTATCTGACAGCGACACTGGATACGCTCACGACCCCCGTCAGTTCGTCGGATATCGACCGCATCGCCGAAGTTGAAGTGTCCATGGAAGTCCAGAACCCGTATGCGCTCTACCGTCCGGCAGGCATGGTCGCAGCCGGCGAACGGAATGCGCTCTACTCGACGTCGTACTGGCAACAGACAAGGCTTGCGTCACAGAATTTTCGTCGTTGACACACACTTAAACCGGGGGACACCGCCATGGGGGGCAAAGCAGCGCTCATATTCGTACTCGGATTCAGTTTCCTGATGGGGTACACTGTGCTCAATCTCAACACTGCAGGAACGCGCGCAGTGAGCAATATGAGCACCTACAATGCAATGACCGCTTCGCACAACCTCGCACTCGCGGGAGCGAACGTCGGCCTTGCAAAATTCTACCGTGATACCACATGGGGTTCGACCGGTACCGAGACTGTGTCACAAACGTTCGACACCGGACCCCTGACAGGCCAGTTTACTTCCAGCGCATACAGAATCCCGCAGGGGAAGATGATGCGCAGCGTCTCCCGGTATGCCGTCAACGGCACCACGTACCGGGATACGGTCGAGGTGATCCTGTCCACCGAACTGAGCAATAGTTTTTCTCTCTTCGCCTGGATGACCAATATCGAGAACGGGGTGTTCTGGATTACGGGAGACTCTGTCTGGGGGCGCGTCCATTCGAATGACAACATGACCGTCAGCGGAAGCCCGGTCTATATGGCAAAAGTGACGACGGCAAAGGGGTTCATCCCTCCCCTGGGCAAGACCCAGAAAATCGGCGGGACGAACTACACCAACAAGGCGATTTTCAAGAATCCCCCGCAGCCCGAGACGGGCGTCGCAAGGATCGATTTCCCGATGGATCTCACGGCACTCGCATCTTCGGCGGTCACCGGTGGACGAAAATATACGGGGAATATCTGGGTGACGCTGGACGGGAAGAACCCGGCGGTCACCGGCGACGGAAAGGCGTACATCCGTGCGACAAAGACCGGCCCCATAATCGACTCCATCGGGCTCTCCGACCCCGGATTCAATGGTGTTATTCAGGGGACGGGAACTGTGAACGTGCAGGGAACGCTGGACGGGAAGCTGACCATCGCATCGTACAGCACCCCCACGGCGACCAGTAACGATCTCTATATACAGGGCGACATCAAATACGAACAGAACCCCCGGAACGGCGCGAGCGATGACCTCCTCGGTCTCGTCGCCAACAATAACGTGTGGGTCGCGGACAATGTCCCTGTGAACGGGAACCGACAGATCGATGGGAGCATCTTTGCACGCACGGGCTCATTCGGATCCGAAAATTACAGTTCCCGTCCCGTCAACGGTGAATTGCGCGTGCTCGGCTCCATCGTTCAGAACATCCGCGGCCCGGTCGGTACGTTTACAGGTGCGTCCACTCTTGCGAGCGGGTTTTACAAACGGTATCGCTACGACGACCGGCTCTCCGATCTTTCGTTCCGTCCGCCGTCGTACCCGGGATTTACCAGGAAGACGTACGCGATCCTGAACTGGTGGGAGAGCTACAGAATAATGGACTTCCAGTAAGAACGCGTTGCTGATCCCTTCAAAGGGGAGAACGGGGAACCGTTCTCCCCTTTTCGCTTCGTTGATTTTCCCGGCCGATTTCCGTTAATTCTTTCATGTCTACCCCCCTCATGAAGCAGTATGCCCAGGTGAAGGCAAAGTACCCCGGGACCATACTGTTATTCCGGATGGGGGATTTCTTTGAGACGTTCGAAGAAGATGCAAAAATCACTGCGCGCGTTCTGGGTATAACGTTGACGAGGCGGGGCAACGGCGCTGCCGGAGAGATACCGCTCGCCGGATTCCCTCACCACGCGCTTGATGCCTACCTCCCGAAGCTTCTCAAGGCGGGGTATCGCGTTGCGGTCTGCGAACAGATGGAGGACCCCCGGTTTGCCAGGGGAATCGTCAAGCGTGAAGTGATCGAGGTGGTCACGCCGGGCGTCGCATTTTCCGACCGGGTACTGGAACAGAAACAGAACAACTACCTCGCAGCCATCGCCCTTTCCTCCCCCCTCGCCACCGGAACAGATACTGTCGGTTTCGCGTTCGTGGACGTCTCCACGGCCGAATTCCGCGCGGGCGAATTTCCCCTGCGCCGCCTCCCCGAGCAGGTCGCCTCCATCGCCCCCGCGGAGATTCTGGTCCAGAAAAGGGACCTCAACGCACTGAAGGAGATCCTTGCGACGACGTTTTCCGGGCTGTACACGCCGGTCGAAGACTGGGTCGTGACATTCGACTACGCCTACGAACTCCTGACCCGCCAGTTGCAGACGAAGTCACTCAAAGGGTTCGGCCTGGAAGAGACGCAGACGGCCGCAACGGCGGCAGGCGTTGTCATGAACTACCTGCAGGAGACCCAGCAGCAAAACCTTCTCCACATACGCTCGATCATGCCGTACGAGGTGGGGGATCATATTGCGCTGGATGCCTCCACAAAACGGAACCTCGAGATTACCTCCTCTCTCGGCGGATCGCAGGAAGGCACGCTCTGCTCCGTCCTTGACCGGACGCTCACTCCCATGGGAGGCCGGCTTCTCAAACAGTGGATCAACAATCCGCTCAACCGGGTTGATCCCATCCGCCGGCGCCATGCAGCGGTCACAGAACTGGTGAGCATGCAGGATCTTCTCAACGCGCTGTGCGCGGTCCTTGAACGCATCGGCGACATCGAGCGGCTGACGACCAAAATATGCACCGGCCGCGCGAGTCCGCGCGACATGGTTGGTCTCCGGCATATCCTGGAAGCCGTTGCCGAACTCCGTGCCGGGCTCGGCCCGGCTGCTTCCCCCCTCCTGAGCGAGCTCCGCGATGGCCTGCTTCCCCTCCCTGAAATCGTGGGCCTGATTGACGCAGCCGTTGAACCGGACCCTCCCGCAACGCTGGCCGAAGGCGGAGTCATCCGAAAGGGATTCAATGCCGATCTTGACGAGCTGCGTGCGACGTCCTCGCACGGCAAGCAATGGATTGCCGATCTGCAAAAGCAGGAACGGGAGCGCACCGGGATCGGATCGCTGAAAGTCGGATTTAATAACGTCTTTGGCTACTACATCGAGATTACGAATACCCACCGGGAAAAAATCCCGGCCGATTACCTGCGGAAGCAGACGCTGACCAACGCGGAACGGTACATCACCCCCGCTCTGAAAGAGCAGGAAGACCGGATCCTCCATGCTGAGGAACGGATGCTGGCGCTTGAAACGCAGATCTTCAACGATCTCAGGATGCAGGTCGCCGCCCGGGCTGCAGCAATCCAGGAAGACGGACGGCACATCGGCGCGCTCGACTGTCTCTGTTCCTTTGCGCGGGCGGCCGGCGAACTGGAGTACACCTGTCCCGAGGTGAACGATTCCACGATCCTCGACATCGTGGACGGCCGCCACCCGGTCATCGAACGGCTCCTGCCGCCCGGAGAGCGGTACAGTCCCAATGACGTTCACCTCGACACCGGGACCGACCAGATCCTCATCATCACCGGCCCGAACATGAGCGGGAAGTCGAGCTATCTTCGCCAGGTCGGACTGATTGTCCTCCTGGCGCAGGTGGGAAGTTTCGTCCCTGCACGGAAGGCATCGGTGGGCATTGTGGACCGCATTTTCACGCGGGTAGGCGCAAGCGACAATATCGCCTCGGGGGAGAGCACATTTCTTGTTGAAATGCATGAAGCGGCCCACATCGTGAATTCGGCCACCCCCAGGAGCCTGATATTGCTTGACGAGGTCGGCAGGGGCACCAGCACATTCGACGGCATCAGCATCGCGTGGTCACTCACTGAGTATCTCCACGAACGCGTCGGCGCCCGGACTCTTTTTGCCACTCATTATCACGAACTGAACGAGCTGGCCGATCTCTTCCCGCGCATCCGCAACTTCAAAGTGGATGTCCGCGAATACGGAGACAGGGTCGTCTTCCTTCACAAGGTCTCTCCCGGATTTGCCGACCATTCGTACGGTATTCACGTCGCCCGGATGGCGGGTCTTCCGCCGGCGGTCACGGAACGCGCGCAGGATATTCTGAAAAACCTCGAAGGATCGGAGCTGAGCGTTCATGATGACACGCGCGGCGGAAAGAAGAAAGGGAGGATCGCCGGAGGGAACGTTCAGATGACGCTTTTTGAACTGAAAGACGATGCCCTCCGGGACGAACTGGCCCATCTCGACCTTGACGCACTGACGCCGCTCGAGGCATTGCAGACTCTCGCTGCGTTACAGAAGAAAGCGCGCACAACCTGATCCGACCGTTCCTTGAATAACGCGAGGCAGCCATGACCCTCCAGGAAGTGAAATTGTTGCTTGCCTACAATGCATGGGCGAACAACCGGGTGTTCGCAGCCGTGGAAACGGTCTCCGGCGAAGATTATGCAAGGGACCTCAAGACCGGCCACGGGAGCATCCATGGCACCCTGACGCATATGGTTGCGGCCGAAAAGATATGGCTGAGCAGGATGGCGGGGTCGCCGGACAAAGCCATGGTGGCGCCGTCGGACGTGCCGGCGTTTGCAGATGTCAAAGCGCTCTGGGAGAAGACGGGGTTCGACATGGCGAAGTTTCTGGGCGGGCTGTCAGACAGGAAATTGCAGGACACGTTCACGATGACCGTGGCTTCCGGCCGGACTTACATGCACCAGTTCTGGCAGGGGTTTCAGCACGTGGTGGATCACTCTTCCTATCACCGCGGACAGATCGCAGTTCTTATGCGTCAGCTCGGATACACGCCCGCCGCCATGGGGCTGATGGCATTCCACCGGGAAACTGCCAAACTCACCTGAATGCAACGAGCCATTCTCGTCCTGAAACTTCTCGTCATAGCCTATTGCGGCTATCTCTGCATCTTCCTCCTGACGGGGTATGAGCCGGCCCGACCGGGATACTCTCCCCCGTTCGCGCTCTGGATGCTCGACACGATCAATCTGTTCATACATGAGGCGGGCCACCTCTTTTTCAAGATCCTGGGTCAATGGCTTTACATCCTGGGCGGATCACTCACCCAGGTGCTGATTCCCCTCGCGCTGCTCGTTGTCGTCTGGCGCGCAAACATCAGTCAGATCTGGTACCCGGGGTTCTGGCTCGGCGAGAACATGGTCAACGTGAGCGTCTACATCAAGGATGCCCCCTATCGCAAGCTCAAACTGCTTGCAGCGGGCCTGATTCACGACTGGAACTGGCTGCTCAACGGCGATCAGGATACGGCGGAGATTCTCGGCGGGACGGTCTACTGGCTGGGTATACTCATCTGTCTTTCCGCGCTCGGGGCGGGTGTTTATTACGTCGTGAGGGATTTCAGGGAAGCCTTGCATCAATGAGTGTAGATATCCCGCAGCGCCTTCCAGTGTTCTTCGGTGATGAGATGGTTCGGCGTTATCCAGAGACGCTGGGCACCCCCCGCAAGCGAGAACCGAACGGCGCCGGCGAGCTCCTCCGGACTGACAGGTGTCCCTTTGCCCCAGAGACCGACGGATATGATGATCCGGTCTGCGCCGTACCTTCTCACGAAGAACTTTGCCACCTGTTCCGACGTGGCGGGCGAGCGGCCCTCGAGATAGAAATAGTCCCAGACCACAAGCCCGTCGGCAAATGCAAGCAAACCCGGATAGTAGAGGCCGGATGACATCCCCTCGTCACTCATGCGG
>JBGPYM010000348.1:0-2804 GCA_041493205.1 Bacteroidota bacterium | reverse complement strand
GGTGGCGCGTGCAAAGCTGGACGACTCATTCCGCAGCGCGTCGTCGGGGTATTTCCTCAAATTGAGCGTCGCGGATCTGTCGCAATGGGTGATGTGGGACATCGGGGCGGGAGGGATCGGCGGTCCGGCGGTCGCGGAGGGTTCGGCATTTCCGAACCCGTTCGTGCCGGGGAAAGCACCCTTCGTGTACCTTCGCTCCGGGCTCGCCGAAGGGACGGTCTCCGTGTTTACCAGCGACATGGTGCTCGTGTATACGGAGCACCAGGTTGCGCGCTCATATCTGGGTCAGAGTGTCTTCGTGTGGGACGGGAAAACGCTCTCGGGATCGGATGCGCACTCGGGGATTTACATCTTCGTCGTCCACGGGGAGAGCGGCAGCGTGACGGGCAAAATTGCACTGGTGCGCTGATGGAGGAGACACTTACACTCTCAGGCGAACGACTGAGGAAAGTGTTCAACCGGCGGACCGTCTTTGAGAACGTATCGTTTACCGCCGGTTCGGGGTCGGTCCTGCTTATCACGGGACGAAACGGCTCCGGAAAATCGACGCTGGTAAAGATCATCAGCCGCGTGCTGTCGCCGACTGCGGGGTCGGTCCGGTTCGGTCCGGGCGGGAAGGAAACCGATGACCCGTGGCAGACACGGATCGGGCTTGTGTCCCCGTACCTCCAGATGTTCGAGGAGTTCACGGCGCGGGAAAACCTTTCCATTGCGATGCGTGTCCGGGGGCTTCCGTTCGACGGCGCCCGGGCGGACGGCCTGCTGGAGCGCGTGGCCCTCTTTCCACGAAGGAACGACCCCGTGCGGACATACTCCTCCGGGATGAAGCAGCGCATGAAGTACGCATTCGCGCTCCTGCACGCCCCTCATCTCCTGATACTCGACGAGCCGATGTCAAACCTCGACGAGGAAGGGGTGGGCATTGTCCGCCGGATCATGGAAGAACAGCGGTCGAACGGGATACTGGTCGTCGCGACGAACGACCTGACCGACATCGGACACTTCGATACGCAGGTGGACCTGAATGAGCGCCGCTGAAATGACCCCCGCACGGTTCCTCCGTTCGGTCATCGCCATCTTCCTGAAAGACTGGCGGTCGGAGCTCCGGACGCGCTACGCGATCAGCGCCCTCCTGATGTTTGTCGTCACCACCATTGCCATCATCCTGTTCTCTCTCGGGAGCGAAGGTGCGTCCGCCGACGCGCTCGCGGGGATGCTCTGGGTGGTGATATTCTTCGGGGCCATGTCGGGGCTCTCCCGCACGTTCGTGATGGAGGAGGAACGGGGGACGACGCTGACCCTCCAGCTGATTGCCCCTGCGAGCGCCGTCTTCTTCGGCAAGCTCCTCTTCAATCTCGTTCTCGTTCTCGGGCTTAACATCGTTACCGTGCTCCTGTATGCCGGCTTCATTACGGGGTTCGTCATCCGCAATGTCCCCGTGTTCCTTGTCACAATTCTTCTGGGCAGTTTCGGGTTTGCGGCGGCAGCGACCGTCATTGCGGCGATTATCGCACGCGCGAACACCCGGGGAACCCTCTATCCGGTCCTCTCGTTTCCTATTATGTTGCCCCTTCTCCTGACCGTGATCAATGCCACTCGGCTCGCCTCGGAAGGGGCATTTTTTCAGGAGGCTGCTGGTGAATTTCAAATACTGATTTCGTATATTGTCGTGGTAGTCGTAATTTCTTACATGCTCTTTGAGTATATCTGGAAAGACTGAGCCATGGCCATCAAGATTCTGCTGGGCGTGCTGCTGACGGGAGTCGTTATAGCCGGGTTCGGCTTCCCCATGTCGGCCGCCCCCCAGACATGGTATGAGCTGCCGGTCATTCCAGGTCTCGAAGACAAAGCCCGCATCATCTTTTTCCACGTCCCCACCGCCTGGCTCAGCGTCGTCGCTTTCATCACGAGCATGCTCTACGCCATCCAGTATCTCCGGAAGCGCGAGGCTATTGATGACATCAAATCGTCGGCGGCCGCCGGTCTCGGGTTCATGTTTTGCATTCTGGCGACGCTGACGGGCGCGGTCTGGGCGAAGTTCAACTGGGGCTCCTACTGGAACTGGGATCCGCGCGAGACGTCCATTTTCGTGCTGCTCCTCATTTATGGCGCGTACTTTTCCCTCCGTTCGGCGGTGGAGGTGGAGGAGAAGCGCGCGACGCTCGCGTCGGTCTATTCCATCATCGCGGCCGTCACGTCCCCATTTTTCATCTTCATCATGCCGCGGATCATGACGGGCCTGCACCCGGGGGCGAAGGGCGATCCCGAAGGCGCGGGGCCGGTGATCGAATTCAAAATGTCGCCGAACATGCGCGTCATCTTCTTCACGTCTCTCATCGCGTTCACGCTGCTCTTTTACTGGATGTTTACGCTGAGGGTCCGTGCGGCACGGCTGGAAGCGCATCATCACTCCGGAGGCTAACCTGTGGACTTTCTCGCCCAGCATCAGCTGTACATCGTCATGATCATCGTCCTGGCCATCTGGCTCGGGCTCTACCTGTATCTCTTCCGGCTCGACCGGCGGCTGAAGAAACTGGAAGAACGTTCGCAAAAGTAAATCGCAACAGGGAGGAAGCAACGCATGAAGGCAAAACTCATCATTGGCGGCGCTGTGGTCGTCCTGTTCATCGTGTTCGGCTCCTATTCCTTTATGGAGAGCAATGTCGAGTACACCGACGTTGCGGGCGCGATGAGCAAGCACAAGAAGGTGCAGCTCAAGGGAGCGTGGAACAAGGAAAAGGAATCATCCTTCGACGCCGCCAAGAGCCAGTTCACCTTCTGGCTGAAGGACGAAAGCGGCAAGG
>JBGPYM010000146.1:0-7708 GCA_041493205.1 Bacteroidota bacterium | reverse complement strand
CTCTCATCCCGATAAAAAACGAATAAGCCGCGATCAAATAACAACAATTCATGGGAGGAACTTCAATGCGATTCATGATCATAGTAAAGGCCAACAAGGACTCCGAAGCCGGAGTCATGCCACGGGAAGACTTGATGACAGCGATGGCGGAGTATCACGAGGAGCTCGTAAAGGCGGGAGCGCTGATCGATGGCTCCGGACTCCAGGCAAGCTCAAAGGGATGGCGCATCAAATATTCCGGAGCGAAACGGACCGTCACCGACGGACCGTTCACAGAGTCGAAAGAGCTCATTGCAGGCTACACGATCATCAAGGTCAAATCGAAGGAGGAAGCCCTCGCGTGGACAAGGCGTTTTCCCAACCCGGTGGGTGAGGGAGTGGAAGCAGAAATCGAGGTGCGTCAGCTCTTCGAACTCGATGACTTCGCTCCGAACAAAGCTGTCGACCGGTTCCGCGAAATGGGCGTCGGCGAACAGAAATAATTGCCGAAGGATGATCACATGAAATATCTCTGCCTGGCGTACGAAGAGGAATCGAAACTGAATGCCCTCTCAAGCGATCAGTGGGCGGAACTCAGGGAAGAGACGCTCTCGTACCTCGAAGAGCTCCGCGCCCGCGGGCATATTATCACCGCTGAGGCGCTTCAAAGCGTCCGGGCCGCAGCAACTGTGCGGGTTCGTGCGGGGAGCGTGTCCGTCACGGACGGCCCTTTTGCCGAAACGAAGGAACAACTGGGCGGATTTTTTCTCATCACCGCACGGGATCTCAACGAGGCGATCCAGGTCGCATCACGGTGGCCGTCCGCCCGCCTGGGGAGCATCGAGGTGCGGCCCATCGAAGAGGCATTGAGAGCCGAGAACCGGTACGGGCCACATGAGGAACGCCGTTCCTCTAATGGAATTTGATTGCATCTTCCCGCCGCGGGCGGTATCTTCGGGGAGCACCGAAGCAGCATCCCACTGATTCATCCTCCCTCAGAGTGAGCCGCCATGTCCCGTTCTGCCATCGTCTGTGCCCTTGTCCTTTGTGCCGTGCCGGCGTTCGCCGCTGACACCCTCCAGGCCGTCTCCCGGAACGAATACCTCGCGTATATGACCGCCGCGGCCGAATCGGGGTGGGACGCCCTTCCCGGAGAGCACGATCAATGGCGGAAAACCATCGACGTGAACTACGTGTTCGGCTATAATCCGCCGGGCAACGATCTGTACCTCGCGGCTCTCTCGGCGAATCTGTATGAAATCACGAAGCAGGCAAAATACCTCGACCGGGTAAAGTCGATCCTCCTCTCGTACGGCCGGTACCGCGAAGTGTACCCTCCCGGGTATCAGCAATTACGTGCCGAATACGCGCAAGGCATTCCAGTCCTCCCCAACATCTTTACGTTCGGCAAGTATGTGCATGCCTACCGCATTCTCAAACAGTACCGGCCCCTGACAAAGGCCGAGCAGGACACCATCGAGGATGCAATCGCCGGCAGCGCCGATTTCCTGATCGGGTTTCAGGAATGGGGACCGATGAACCGCGCACTCCTGCGGGCGGAAGCCATCGGCTATGCCGCGAAAATGCTCCCCGCTCATCCTCACGCCGGTACGTGGGCGATGTACAGCTCCATCATCGGAGACGACAGCTGGAACCACTGGGAAATCGAGGACGCCACCGGGTATCATGCCGTGTGGATATATGCTCTTCTCACGTACGCAAGCTACATCCGCGAAGACGAATCGCTCTATATGACGCCGAGTCTTCATTACTACTTTGATTATTACATGTCGCTCGTCAGCCCGGCAGGGTTTATCCCCGACTTCGGGGATGCGGACTGGCAGGGTGGCTGGGACCGGTTCATTCCGTTCTTCGAAAAGGGGGGTGCGGTCTACAAGGATCCGCGCTACCGCTGGGCAGCCGCCCGCATCTTCCGCCGTTTCCTCGACCCGATGCCGGCAAAGACAAGCGTGTTTGTCGGCAATGTTCTTTCCGATGCCTACCGGTGGGCCGATTTCTCCGTTGATGCCCGTCAGCCTTCCTCCCGCAGCCAGGAAGTCCTCGACGACGTCGTGGGAAAGAAGGTCGTCTTCCGGAACGGATGGAATCCTGGTAGCACGTATATGCTCTACAACTACCGCGACATTGGCGACGGCGGCTGGCTCCCGCGCGAGTACCTCCGGACGACCATCCCCGTCGAGGAGGAGAAGATGCACCACGGCCACTCCGATGAAAACAGCATTGCCCTGCTGATGAAGAACGGCTCCGTTCTCCTGCACGACGGCGGGTACCGCGATTATATGCCGAGCGGCCCGTTCGGGGCGTATCGGGCGGACTTTTACCACAACCGGGTTGCAGTACGCGACGGGAAAATTGCGCTCGGGCAGAAAACAGGTGAATTCCGTTATGCCTCCCCGAACCAGGAGGCAGTCCCGGGGCAAAGCGTCCTTGATTTCTTCCGTAATTCCGGCGCATACCAGGATGTCCGGACCCGTAACATCGACTTCCAGAGAACCCGCCATGCGGACATGACCCGCACACGGGTGATCGACGAACACCTGGGATATGAAGCCGACCGCGTTATCACCTATCTCAAGGAGAAAGACTGGTTCGTGGTGGTCGATGTCGTCCGGTTCACCCAGCCGGGCTATCTGACCATGTCGGCGTTCTGGCATACCCGCCAGGTGCTCTCTTCAGGCCCGGGGTGGTACGATACCGCGTATGACTCCCTTCGCCAGATCGACGTCCGCGGAAGCGAACGGCTCCTCGTCTACTTCCCCCAGCGCGCCCAGTTGACCGATGGGGTGGAAACCGAGCGGCGCTACTATCAGCAGGAAAAAGCTGTCTACCAGATGGTCGGGAGACATGGCTATCGCAACGACCTGCAGACCTTCGTCACGGTCCTCATCCCGCACAATGCACAAACGGATCCGGCAAGCCTCGTTAAGGAGGTGCAGATGGTACCGGTGGACAGGTCCGATGCGGCGGTTGCAGTCGGTGTCAGCGACGGGGAATCCAATTATATCATCGGCGTAAAACTCGACTTCGATCAGGATCTTGTGCGCGACTGGCGCAGGCCGATGTATACGTATGAATCAGGAAGAGCGAAGTACGGGGATTTCGAAACCGACGGGCAGTATCTCGTTGCGCGGGTGGATCGGGACAGCGTCTCCTACTCGGTGAGCGGCATGACGAAAGTCCTGTATAACGGATCTGTCCTCCATGAACAGCCGCCGGTACTCGGGTTCCTGAATTTTGACGGCTCCGCAAACCAGCCGGGTGTGGGGAGGATGCGGCGGTGGGAGGGGACGGTGGAGAAGAAGGCGGTAAGGAGAAAATGAGGGCGCTATCCGTCCTGGCTCGTTTTTGGACCACCTCGTCGAAAAAATCTTGTCCTTCACCCCTGCAATGCCTACAGTAGCCCGACCAATTCACGGGGGCACAGGGTGCGCTCGCAGCCGTGCTGCCCAACGTCTCATAAACCGGGAGGGAGTCATGCAACTGGGTACTTCGATTCAGCGCAGTGCAGGAGTCGCCCTAGCCATGCTGGCGCTGCTTGCGGTCAGCTGCGCACAAAAGGCGGTACAGGACAAAATCCCTGTCACCACGTCTTCTGAGGAAGCACGAAAGGCGTACTTCGAGGGGAGGGAGCTCGCAGACAATCTTCGACTCACAAATTCTATCGAGCATTTTGACAGAGCAATTGCCCTCGATCCGGATTTCGCACTTGCCTACCTGAACCGTGCGGGTGTCAGCGGGACGGCGAAGGAGTTCTTCGCGAACCTGAACAAGGCGGTGGCCCTGGCAGGGAAGGCGTCGGAAGGGGAGCGCCTGCTGATCCTCGCGACGGAGGCCGGCGCGAGCGCGAACTCCTCAAAGCAAAAAGAACTCCTCGAGAAGCTCGTGACGGCCTGGCCGAAGGACGAGAGGGCCCGGTTCGCTCTCGGTGGGTATTACTTCGGGCAGCAGGAGTATGCGATGGCGATCGAACAGTACCAGCGCGCAATCGAACTGTCGCCGAATTTCCCTCCTGTCTATAATATTCTCGGGTATGCCTACCGGCAAGTGGAAAATTACCCCGAAGCCGAAAAAACTTTCAAGAAGTATACGGAGCTGATCCCGCAGGATCCGAATCCGTATGACTCGTACGCCGAACTTCTCCTCAAGATGGGGAAATTCGACCAGTCCATCGAATATTACCAGAAGGCTCTTGCTGCGGATCCGAAATTTATGGCGTCCTATTCGGGACTCGCGATGGACTACATGCACAAAGGGATGTCAGCAGAAGCGAGCAGCGTCCTGAAGAAACAAGGGGAATGTGCGAGAAACGAAGGGGAAGAGCGCATCGTACTCTTCGGACAGACTGTCCTCTATGCGGATGCGGGCCAGCTTGACCAGGCCCTGCGCGTAATGGACCAGCAGTATGCAATGGCGGAAAAGTCAAATGACCCGGCTCAGATGACGGCCGACCTGGGCTTCCGGGGTAACATCCTGGTGGAGATGGGAAAATTTGATGATGCCTCCGCGGCGTTCAGGAAGGCGCTTGAGGTGACGGACAAGTCGGACCTTTCCGAGGCGGTAAAGGAGAATACGCGGCTGTTCAGTCACTTCAATGCGGTCGCGCCCGCACTCGGAAAGAAGGATCTGAAAACTGCACATGCCGAAGCGGAGGTGTTCCGGAAGGGCGCCGAAGCGACAAAGAATCTCAATCAGGTCAGGTTCGCGCATGATCTTGCCGGCATGATTGCACTTGCGGAGAAGGACTACGGGAAGGCAGTCACCGAGCTGACGCAGTCCAATCAACAAAACCCGTACAACCTCTACCGGCTCTCTCTTGCGTACCAGGGGTTGGGCGACAAAGCAAAGGCGAAGGAGTTAAGTAGCAAGGCCGCCAACTTCAACGGGCTTCCCGGGTTGAATTACGCATTCGTGCGCAACCGGGCCGCAAAAATGGCGCTGGGCTCGTAAGCCGCCCCGCTCCGTCAGATTTGCACGGAAGCAAGCATCCCCGCACAGGCAGAAGGCGCCTGTGCGGGGATGCTGTGTAAGAGGGTCTCTCTTCCCAGTTCGTATTACCGAAGGAATTCATCGACCGTCGAAATGAAGAGGGCGGGCTGGTCCACAAATGTCATGTGACCGCTCTTCGGAAAGATCTCGAGCTGCGATCCCTTGATGAGCTCGTGCATCGTGTGTGCGAGCGAGGGTGAGCACTCGTCATTATCCCCGGCTGTAATCAGGGTAGCGACACGGAGCGATGGCAGCGTCCCTGCGTACTCCACGCTGGTGAGGTTTCCGTCGATGATGTATTCCCCGTGTGATCCCCACATCGCACGGTAAAGCTCCCATGACATCATACCGTTGGACACCGGGTTGTAGTTCGCGTCAGGATGGTTCTGGTACAGATACGGAAAGTACCCCTCCCCCCAGGCCGCAATCATGTAATCGTCTGTATAGCGATTCTGCTCGTACGGTTTGCCGTGTCCGAAGAGTCCGGCGTTTTCCAGCCGCCGGATGCGCGACCGCAGTTCCGGTGTCATCCGCTCCATCATGGTCTGGAACACATCGTTCAATGCTTTGGTACTGTGAAACGTACTGCACAGAACGAGATGGTCCAGGTTCTTCTGGTATTTGAGCGCATATGCCTGCGCGAGCACCCCGCCATATGAATGTCCGAGAAGGTCGATTGAGCCGAGATGGAGGTGCGTCCTGACTGCCTCGACATCCTCCACCATGGCTTCGACCGTATAGCCCGCCGGATCCTCAAGCCGTTCCGACCTGCCGGAACCCCGTTCGTCGATGAAGATGAGCCGGTGATGACGCGCCAGCGGAAGCAGGTACGGCAGCATGTAATCATGGGAGGCACCCGGGCCTCCGTGTACAAGCACCAGCGGCCGCCCCGCGCCGAGGATCTTGTAATAAATCAAGACGCCATTCGCATCGACAAACCCCTCCTGGAGAGGGTAGACCCCCTCGTCCGCCGGGATGTTCCCCGGCCGTCGGGTGCAGGAACTCACAAGGAATGCGGCGAAGCAGAGGAGCAGAATGCGGACGATGGGTTTCATGGCGGCCTCGGAAGGGTTGAGAAATCACGGCTTTCGGATGAAAGATATGCTCCACCGCCTGCACATGCAATATCCCGCACGGAAACTCTCCGGTGCGGACTCCATGACTCGAGAACTCCCGGACCTCCCCCGGTGTTAGGGAATCACACACAGTACCGGAGGAAATATGAACGCTGCAGTACTCGGGACGGGGGTGGTGGGCGCTTCCATTGGTAGCAAGCTTGTCCAGCTTGGTCATCGTACCACCATGGGGTCACGAACGGCCACCAACGAAAAGGCGGCCGCGTGGGTGAAAAAAAGCGGACCGTCCGCGAGCCAGGGGACATTCCGGGACGCGGCAGAGGCAGCAGAGATAGTGTTCCTGTGTACGAAAGGTGAGGGGACGCTTGAGGCCGTCCGTAGTGTTGGGGCGGGCACGCTAAAGGGGAAGGTGGTGGTGGATACCACGAATCCCCTCGACTTTTCTCATGGGATGCCTCCATCACTCCTCATGTGCAACACGACTTCCCTCGGCGAGGAGGTCCAAAAGGCTGCACCGGATGCTTTCGTGGTCAAGACCCTCAACACGGTGAACTGCGAGGTCATGGTGAACCCGGGAAAGACCGGCGGAGACCCTACGATGTTTCTGTGCGGCAACAGCGCAGAAGCGAAGGCAACGGTGCGCACGCTCTTGAAGGAGTTCGGCTGGAAAGACATTCTCGACCTCGGCGACATTAAAAGCGCACGAGGCCTGGAGATGGTCCTCCCGCTCTGGGTACAGACGTATATGTCGAGCGGAAACGGTTATTTCGGCCTTAAGATCATCATGCCGCTGGCAGCCTCACCTTCTCTGTAAATCCACCCGGGTCATTGGCATTCATCCTCAGGGAAGGGTATCTTTGCATACCCTCCTATCTGAAGGATCTGCCATGAACTCCATTCCCGCTCAGGCCCTCGTCTCTCTGGCACTCGTCGTTGCACTGACTGCACATGCGCAACAATCGCCGGGTAGTCCGTATCAGGACGTGCGTCTGCCGGTCGCCCTCCGCGTCGATGACCTCGTCACCCGGATGACGATCAAAGAAAAAGTGAGCCAGATGCAGAACCACGCAAAGGCCATCCCCCGCCTGGGTGTCGCGGCATACGATTGGTGGAGTGAGGCACTCCATGGCGTTGCACGGAACGGGGTCGCGACCGTGTTCCCGCAGGCCATCGGCATGGCTGCGACCTGGGATCCTGCCCTTATTCAGGCCGAGGCGGACGTTATCTCCACAGAAGCCCGCGCCAAACATCATGAAGCCGTCCGGAACAACGAGCGCGGCATATACCAGGGGCTCACATTCTGGTCCCCCAACGTCAATATCTTCCGTGACCCCCGGTGGGGGAGAGGGCAGGAAACGTACGGCGAAGATCCGTTCCTCACATCCAGAATTGCCGTGGGGTTCGTTCGCGGTCTCCAGGGGGACGATCCGCGTTACCTGAAGGTGATCGCGACGCCCAAGCACTTCGCGGTGCACAGCGGCCCTGATCCTCAACGTCATATGTTCGATGCCCGAACCTCACGGCGCGACCTGTATGAAACCTACCTCCCCGCCTTTGAAGCGTGCCTGACGGAAGCAGGGGCGTGGTCCGTCATGGGTGCGTACAACCGCTACGAAGGCGAGGCATGCTGCGCAAGCTCGCTCCTT
>JBGPYM010000316.1:0-3249 GCA_041493205.1 Bacteroidota bacterium | reverse complement strand
GTGCCGGAGCGCTATGGCGGCGCGGGGCTCGATACGGTGAGCTATGTCCTTGCCATCGAGGAGATCTCCAAGGTGGACGCCTCGTGCGGCGTGATCATGTCGGTCAACAACTCGCTCGTCTGCTGGGGCATCAACAAGGACGGTACGACGGATCAGAAGGAACGGTATTTGCGCGACCTGGCCGCCGGGAAAAAACTCGGCGCCTTTGCCCTGTCGGAGCCGGAGGCGGGGAGCGATGCGTCGAATCAGCGCACAACGGCCGTCCGTGACGGGGAGAGCTATGTCCTGAACGGAACAAAGAACTGGATTACCAACGGCTCCACCGCGGATCTGGTCCTCGTGATGGTGTCGACCGATCGCAGCAAGGGGGCGAAGGGGATCAGCACGTTCATCGTGGAGAAGGGAACGCCGGGGTTTACCGTGGCGAAAAAGGAACGGAAGCTCGGCATCCGCAGCTCCGACACCGTCTCCCTCTCCTTCACGGACTGCCGCGTCCCCGCCGCAAACCGGATTGGCGCTGAAGGCGAGGGATTCCGGTTCGCCATGAAGACACTGGAGGGTGGGCGCATCGGCATTGCCGCGCAGGCACTCGGCATCAGCGTGGGGTGCCTGGATGCCTCGATCAACTATGCCCGGGAACGGAAGGCATTCGACCGGCCGATCGCAGAACTGCAAGCCATTCAGTTCAAAATCGCTGATATGGCCACGAATGTGGACGCCGCGCGGCTGCTCGTTTTCAAGGCCGCGGAGCTCAAAGATGCAGGAAAACCTTTCGGAGCGGATGCTGCCATGGCAAAACTTTTCGCCTCGAAAATTGCCGTGCAGGCGGCCCTTGAAGCGATACAGATCCACGGCGGTTACGGCTACGTGCGTGAGTACCTCGTGGAACGGTATCTCCGGGATGCCAAGATCACGGAGATCTACGAAGGGACGTCCGAAATTCAGCGCATCGTGATAGCCCGTTCCTTGCTAAAATGAAAGTCGATCCGTACATTCGGTGGACATCTCTTCTCACCACTCGGAGGCTTTGCCAATGAAGCGCGCTTCCTGCCTTTTTGCACTCGTCCCTCTGTTCGTATTGTCCATGTCCGTCGCGGATGCTCAGACCCAATGGTCGGTGGGCGGCCGCTTCGGACTTTCCATATACACGGTCGGCGGCGGCGATATCCCGTCGTTCAACGGGTTCGGATTCACGACGATCAAGGGGCCGAGTTCGACACAGGCTGGCCTCCAGCTGGGCCCGACGGGTGAGGTGCTCTTCAACAAGAGGTACGCAATTTGCATGGACCTCAATCTGAACACGCAGGGCGGCACCCCGTTCGAATGGGCAAACACGTTCAAGATGTACTTCCCGTTACAGGGGTCGAAAATAAAAATCTATGCGGATGCCGGGTTCAACCTCTGGTTCTATACCGGGGGCCCCTACTTTGGCATCCGGGCAGGTGGAGGCGCACTCTTCCCGATCGCGCAGAACCTCTATATCCCGGCAGACCTGCAGCTCGGACCGGTATTCGCAACGGGCGTTACGCCGTTCTATATCGCCATCACGAGCGGTGTGCGTTACGAGCTCAACTGACGTTCTTTCTCTGTACCACGCACGTCCCCGATTCGGGGTGTTACTCCATACTCACAATGCCCCTTTGGACACTCCGGAGGGGCATATGTGTGTTCGACGGAAATCATGGGCCGGCGGACACGAACACCTGAGCATGACTCAGGAGAAAGGAACCAGCTCGATGAGAACCCTTGCTGCATTGTCTACCGTCGTGCTCCTCTTGTTTGTTGCATCCGCCGTGTCGCCGGCGCAGATCGAATTCGGGATAGGGCTGAAGACCGGCCTCAATTTCGGCACGCTCTCGCTCACACCTGAAACGCTTGGTCAGGGGGTCACAAAGGGGGGACGAACGGGGTTCATGATTGGTGCCGCCGGCGAGTTAGGATTCGCCAAGATGTTCTACATTACTCTTGAGCCCACATATTGCGGAAAGGGATGTCAGTTTACCGCGGGCACGACGACCCAAACCCTTGCCTACAATTACCTGAACCTTCCGGTCCTGTTCAAAGTGAAGTTCCTCAAGGGGATGGTCAGACCGTATGCGTTCGCCGGCCCGAACCTCGGCATTCTTCTCTCGGCAAGCAGTACGGTCGAGGGAGCACAGGGGGCTCAGGGCGGCTCCACGGACATCAAACAATTCACTTCCGGGTCGGATTTCGCCATCGATTTCGGGGGAGGTGCCGAATTCAACGTCATCCCGAAGCTCGGTCTCACGGCAGATGTCCGGTACTCGCTTGGACTCAGCGACATTAACAACACTCCTGCGGCGCCGGGTGGTACGGCGCTGAAAATAAATACAAGGGGTTTCCAAATCCTCATTGGGGCGATGTTTCACGTACTGTAAATTTGTCAAGCATGCCTTTCTGTATGATGCATAATGAGTTACCGATGATGAGTGTTACAACGCTTTACGGCACCGGGGCAATGATTTGTCAGAGCGAACCTTGACAAATCGAAGAAGATTCGCTATACTGAGTGCCATCGTCTCTTGCTTTGCCATTCCCATTAATCAATTGATTACCCACTATTCGGAGATTCACAATGAAAAAGCTGTCACTGGCGGTTCTGGCGATCGCGTTGCTCGCGCTCGTCGCTACCCCCTCGTATGCACAGGGGAAGATGGTTCTGAGCGTCGGCGGCGATGTGCTGTTGCCGATGGGAACATTCGGTGATGCTTATTCGATCGGATTTGGCGGGAGCGCCCGCGGACAGTACAACTTCACCCCGATGTTCAGCGGCGGGTTGACCGCAGGTTATTACACCTGGACCGCAAAGGATGTGGCGGGTGGGTTGGTGAAGCCGACCTTCAGCGGTGTTCCGGTGCGCGTGTTCGGCAAGTACTACTTCATGCCGGAAGGGAAGGCCCGCGTGTACGGTATGGCAGAACTCGGTCTCTTCTTCTGGTCCTCAAAAGTAACCGCCACCATTCCCTTGTTTGGGACGTTCTCAAGCTCTGCGTCGGGAAGCGATTTCAATATTGCCCCGGGCATCGGCATTGAGCTTCCCGCGGGAAAAGTGGAAGTTGATGTGTCCGTCCGCTACGACATGATCATGACGACGGGCAATTCCAGCGGAAACCTTGGCGGGCGCGTTGGCGTCAATTTCCCCATCTGATCTTATTTGAGCGGTGCAACAAAGGAAGCCTTCGGGCTTCCTTTTTTTTTGGGCGGACCATGGGGGGAACGGGAAAGCTT
>JBGPYM010000281.1:0-3843 GCA_041493205.1 Bacteroidota bacterium | reverse complement strand
GGAAGGATGGAGGTTTTATACAGCTCCAGCCGGCGCCGCTCACCCCCGGCCTGCTGGTACAATGCGCGGACCGAAGCGGTGACCATGGCCCGTGAATTCCGGAGCTCGGCGTTCGCCTTTCCGATTCCCGCCTCCGCCTCTTCGATCTTGCCGGAGGCGATCCCCAGAGCCCAGGGTGCGAACGGGAGCGTGATCCCCGCGGTGACGGTCCACCCGTTGAACCCGTCGACGGGCGACGTCATATACTGCACGCCGATCCTGAAATCGGGCAGATATTCCCGGCGGGCGAGCGAGCGCATGGCCGTCCATTCGATGACCCCGAGGGAATCATGCAGAAGCATCGGCCGGACCCGGAGCGCGGCCGCCACTAGCGCATCGACCGGCGGGAGAGGTGCGAGAGAATCCGGCAGGAGCGCGACGCCGAGGGTATCGTCTTCCGTGCGGGCCAGCAGACTCATCAACATCGACTTCGTGCCCTGCTCCTGATGAAGGAGCACGTCACGCTGGTTCGCCGCGCGCGCGGCTTCCATTTCCGCTTTCAGGACCTCGTCGATCCCCCCGCCGCCGGCGCCATACCGCGCCCGGGCCACCTCGGCAACCTGTTCCGCCAGCCGGGCGTTGCGGCCGGCGAGAGCAATCGACTGCTGTATGGACCAGAGTTCGTCGAAGGCGGTTTTGACCCTGACGACGATCTCAGAGACCTTTTCCATATGCTCGTGGTGTGCGTGGCCCGCGACGATTTCGGCAACTTCCCGCTTCCCCGAGAGCTTGGAGGGAAACGGAATCATCTGCATCAGTTCGAATCGCGCGAACATCGCGTCGCCGTACCTGAATCGCGGCATTCCCTCGCGCATCACGACAAACTCGGGGGGCGGGAGGGACGACTCCTGGGGAACACGCGCATCCATCACAAACATCTGCTGTTGCGCCGCTTCGATCTCCGGATTACCCCTCAGGGCTTCCCTGACACAATCCGAAAGGCGCAGCGTATCAGGGCCCGCTTCGCGGGCCTGCAGAAGGGATGCGCCGGCAGTTGCCAGCAGCAGGAACAGAATTGATTTCATGATCGACCTCGTATGGAATCCGTGACAGAGAGAGCTGCGGGGCAAACGATCGAACGCACTGCCGCCGCCGGGGGAAATTCCCCCGTGGTTGCTCACACGCGGATGGAGATCAGATCAACAGCGAGGAGTGGAGAACCGGAAGATCCGCGTCGCGGCCGGGAGGCGACCAGGACGGGTGGAAGATGTGAATTTGCGGGAGCGCGGAGACCAGGACTGCCGACGGCGACGGTGCAACGACCGCCAGAGCAACAGGCCGGAATTCCTCCGACGACCTTTGTGACTGAACGAACGCAGTTGTATTCCGCTCCGCCGCCAGGACCGGAGAACAGCAGCGCGGGCTCCGGACGACGGGCGACTCACCGGCCGGCACGGCACGCTGGTGGCAGAGAGCACAGGTCATGCTTCCCGGCAGTTTCGGCATCGGGCACGCATCAATGACGACCGGCAATCCGATGTTAAACACGGCAAAGACGACCGCCAGGAGCGTCGACAGGATGCGATATGTTGATTTCTTCCTCATTGCACAGTGTCAAGATCGGAAGAATATCTGAGATTTACAAGAGTTTCGCGTCATCCCCCTTTTTACGGGGAGAATGGCCGATTGTTACGCGCGGCACCCGGGAAGAAATCTGGCAGGTGATCTCATATGGAATTGTCCCGAGGGCCTCGGCAATATCCCATGCCGTACACGACTCTCCTCCCCTGATTCCGATCAGAACCACCTCATCGCCCGTCGAGCAGTCGGGATGTTCCCCCAGATCGAGCATGCAATGGTCCATGCAGACCGTTCCGACGACCGGGTAGCGCTTTCCGTTCACAAGGGCCTGTGCGCGCCCTGTCAGTCTCCGCGGGAATCCGTCGGCGTACCCGACCGGGATGGTGGCGATGACCGTCCGGCCGGCGGTGACATACCGTTTCCCGTACGAGATCGGCGTCCCCTCCTCCACGGTTTTGAGGTGCGCGATGGAGGAGACGAGCGAGAGCACCGGCCGAACGGGGTAGCGTTCCTCCATGCTTCGTTCCGGCATGTAGCCGTAGAGCATGATACCGGGGCGTACCATATCGAGATGCGCTCCGGGCATCGAGACGATCGCACCGCTGTTCGCCATGTGCCGGAGCGGGACCTCGATTCCCTTGAGTCCGAGTGCATCCAGGACCCCCAGAAACCGCTCCAGCTGAAGACGCGCGTAGGATGTCTCGGGCTCACCCGCAGTCGCAAAGTGGCTGTAGAGGCCGGCAATTTCCAGATGAGGGAGGCGCGCCACTGATTCTATCTCCCCGGCAGCCGTGCTCCAGTTGAATCCAAGCCGCCCCATGCCGGTATCCACCTTGACATGGACCACCGCCCGCTTCCGCTCCCTCCCTGCGCAACGGCTGAGTGCGCGGGCGCCAGCAACGTTCCCGACGGTCAGCAAAAGGCCCTCCCCGAGTGCGGCCCCGAGCTGCGGGTCCGCCGGCAGTTCAAAGACGAGCACCGGTGCGGTGATTCCGGCATTGCGGATCTCGAACGCCTCATCGACCCGCGCAACGGCAAGCGCGGCAGCCCCCCCGTCCAGAGCCGCACGGCTAAGCTCGATGACGCCGTGCCCGTACGCATTGGCCTTCACGACGGCCATGATCTTCGCGCCGCCCGCGCAGTAGGAGCGGACGCACGAAAGATTGTGAAGAAACGCCGTGCGGTCGATGAGGGCACGGGTCGGATGGGAATCCATGGGCGGACGAGGTTCGCGTTGATGGGACATGCTCGCTGCAATATCGACATGGCAGAAGAGACAATCAAGGAATTGACACCCTCCGGACAATACGGTATCTTGTGGCACCTTCGCAGGAGGAAGAGCCACCGGCAGGGACGCCGGTGCTACTACAGAGTGAGAGGATGAAAACGAAAGAACAGATTGTCAGCAACTGGCTACCGCGATACACCGGGACGCCGCTCGAAGCGTTTGCGAAGCACGTGCTGCTGGTCAATTTTAATACCTATGTCGAGAGGTTTGCCTCCCTGCATCATGTGCCCGTCCGGGGCAGGGACAAGCCGATGCCGAACGCCACCGCCGGCGGTATCACGATCATCAACTTCGGGCTGGGGAGCGCCAATGCCGCCACGATGATGGATCTCCTCGGCGCCGTCAAGCCGAAAGCCTGCCTGTTCCTGGGGAAGTGCGGCGGACTGAAGCGGAAAAACAAGCTTGGCGATCTGATTCTCCCGATCGCGGCGATCCGGGGGGAAGGCACGTCCGAGGATTATTTTCCGGAGGAGGTCCCGGCGCTCCCCGCCTTCAACCTCCAGAAAGCGATCTCCACGACGATCCGGAATCACCGGCGGGACTACTGGACCGGGACGGTCTACACCACGAACCGAAGGGTGTGGGAGCACGACGAGGAGTTCAAGCAGTACCTTCGCAGGGTCCGGGCGATGGCGATCGACATGGAAACGGCCACGATTTTCGTGACCGGTTTTTTCAACAAGATCCCGACCGGCGCCCTGCTCCTGGTGTCGGACCAGCCGATGGTGCCCGAGGGCATCAAGACGGCTGAGAGCGATCACCGGGTGACGCGCGAATTTACGGACATGCATCTGCGTATCGGAATCGATTCACTGACAGAGCTCATCAACAACGGCCTCACCGTCAAGCACCTGAAGTTCTAATCCGGGGCTTTCCGTGCGGAGAGCGCCGGAACAGGAGGGTACCGTGCACACCAGTCTGATCACCCTGCTGGCAGTCATCACGCTTCAAGGGTTTGCGTTCCAGAAGCAGGAGCGCCAGGGCGCGCGCCCGGT
>JBGPYM010000366.1:0-2482 GCA_041493205.1 Bacteroidota bacterium | reverse complement strand
GATATTGCTCGTGCGCGTAGAGCGAGACAATATCCTTCGCCCCGCGAAACTCGTAATAGTGGTAATCCTCCGGGACTCCGGCCGGCAGTTCCTGCGCCCACTGGAGGCGCCCCCAGTGGAGGGAGCGGTGGATCCGGACCTCGGCGCCCGCGATGAATTCTCCCCCCTCGTGGGTGATCGTTATCCGCGGCAGCCAGCCGAACTGCCGGTTCCCCACCCAGGCGCGGATGAGGGCGCCCGGAACGAGGACCGTATCGGGATCGCCAGCGAACCCGTTGCCCGGGGAGAGCCGATAGTACGAATACGGAGCCCATGAGCCGTCGTAATCGAAGAACCCTTCCCCGGTGACGTAGAAGAACGTGTTGTGGAGCGTGACCGCCGGGCTCAGGCGCCATTCATGGAAGAGCTCGTAGTGCGGCTGGGAGAAATTCTCCAGCTCCTCGTTCCGCGCGATCGGATTGGCCCGGCGGTTTTCCCGGTCGGTCACGAGTGCCTTCGGGATACCGTAATAGGCGAGATGATCGGCGACGGGTCCGCCGTAGAAATTGATCTGCGTGGTCATGGATTCGTCGTACCGGATGGCGCCAAGGAAGTAGCTGCCGAAATCGCACCATGACCGGTCCCGGTAGCCGTTGGTCAGGATCCTGGCGAGCCGGCCATGGAAGGCGTACCGGTTATCGATGAGACCGGAGCTGAACGACACCGCATATCTGCGCGTATTGAAACTTCCTCCGCCGGCGGAGACCTGCAGCGACCGTTCTTTACCGAATAGGCTCGTCACGAGATTGACCGAGCCGCCGATGGCGGGCGGGCCGTAGAATGCGCTTCCCGCACCGCGTTGTACCTGCACATCCTCGAGCGTTCCTGCGAGATCGGGGAAGTCGAGCCAGTAGACATTATGATCCTCGGGATCATTCTGGGGGATGCCGTTGATCATCACGGCGATCCGGCGGGAGTCGAAGCCGCGGATGTTGAGGTAGGTGTAGCCGATCCCCCCGCCTCCTTCGGAATAGGAGGTGCTGGAGGGGAGTTCCGACAGGAGGACGGGAATATCCTGCGCGGTATACCGGTTGCGGATCTCTTCCCTGTCGAGGCCCGAGAAGGTTGCGGGGGTTTCGCGTTCCCGTCCACGTGACGCGGTCACCGTGACGGGGAGGGTCGGGATGATAGCGGGAGTCAATGCCGCGTCGAGTGACGTGGTGTCACCGGAGACAACAGAGGTTGCGAGCGACACGGGAAGATACCCGACGAACGAGAACCTGATGCGGTGAGAGCCGGCGGCGATGTGGTGGAGGGCATACCGGCCATCCGCACCTGCCGTCGTACCGGCGGCGCTCGCTTCAACGGTCACGTGGGCTCCTGCGAGCGCTACTCCCGTTGCAGCATCCGTGACTCGGCCGGCAACACTTCCCTCCTGTCCGAAACCCGCCGAGAAGGCAAGCAGCACAAGCCCGAGCAGAACAGCGCTTCGCATGAATCCACCTCCTTTAAAACTAAAAGTCCCGCGCTGCTGCCGGCGCGGGACTCGCAAGTGGATTTCACAAAACACTTTCGATTCCGTTTCCCTACGCTGGCATGATCCAGATCAGGTTGCAGGGTGTGTTCTCAGTCCCGCCGTTTTCCAGCGGGACACCCCTAACGGTACTCGTGAAATATACGAAAATTGCAGAGAACGTCAATATTCGCGGCTCTCATTAGAAACGGCTCCGAGAAAAATCCCAGAGCCGTCGGACCAGCGCTACTAACGCTGGTGGGGCAAAACTATGCATATAATATGACAATCAGAGCGACAAAATTCAACTATATCTTGTCGTATTCTGACAACGCGCGGAGGTGGTGTTCGATCGATTTGGAGGTGGCTTCACGGTGATACCCCCCCTCGAGGACCGAGACGATCGGTGCGATGCCGGCGATGAGCCCGGTGAGCGTGCCGAATGTCTGCTCCGTGAGCCGGATCCCGGCAAGCGGGTCATCCCTGTGGGCATCGAACCCTGCAGAGAGGATCAGGAGACCCGGGTCGAATTTCCTGAGGGCAGGGACGATTTCATTTGTAAATGCCTTGAGGTAGGCATCTTCTTCCGTCCCTGCCGGCATGGGGAAATTGAGCGTGTAGCCCTTCCCCGCACCAATGCCGGTTTCTTCACGCGCTCCTGTGCCCGGGTACCAGGGATACTGGTGGAGACTGATATAAAAGACTGTTGGATCGGATTCGAAGATGTGCTGCGTGCCGTTCCCGTGGTGGACGTCCCAGTCAAGAATGGCGACCCGTTCGACTCCGTGGCGCGATTGGGCATAGCGGGCGCCGACCGCCACGTTATTAAAGAGACAGAAGCCCATCGGCCTGTCGTGTTCCGCGTGGTGGCCGGGAGGGCGGACGGCGCAAAACGCGCCGTCGAGATCCCCGGTGATCACGGCATCGATGGCGCCGAGGACAGCCCCCGCGGCCAGCAGGGCAACGTCGAACGATTCCGGCGACGCAAAG
>JBGPYM010000229.1:0-5015 GCA_041493205.1 Bacteroidota bacterium | reverse complement strand
GATGACGCTAAGGTCCGCGCAGCCGCAGACGCGATGGTCAGCAGCGGCCTGATCAATCATGGGTGGACCTACATTAATATCGATGACTGCTGGGAAATCAAGCCGGGCTCCGATGACCCTGTCCTGGCGGGAGAGGCGCGTGGAGTGGACGGGCGTATCACCACCAACAAAAAATTCCCCGACTTGAAGGCGCTGGCCGATTACGTCCACGGCAAAGGGCTGAAGATCGGCATTTATTCTTCCCCCGGCCCCCAAACGTGCGCGGGCTTTACGGGGAGTTACCGGTTCGAAACAGAGGACGCCGCGGCGTATGCTGAGTGGGGAATCGACTACCTGAAATACGACTGGTGCTCCTACGGCTCCATCGAGAAGGAACGGACCGTGCCTGCACTGCAGAAGCCATACCGTGTGATGCGGCAGGCCCTTGACGGCGTCGAGCGCGACATCGTTTACAGTCTCTGTCAGTACGGGATGGGCAACGTCTGGGATTGGGGCGCCGACGTCGGAGGGAACTGCTGGCGCACAACGGGAGACATCGAGGACAGCTGGACAAGCATGGCGGGGATCGGATTTTCCCAGGCAGGCCACGAGACCAAGGCGGGACCCGGACACTGGAATGACCCCGACATGCTGGTTGTGGGGAACGTGGGCTGGGGACCCAAGCTTCATCCGACCCGGCTGACCCCGAACGAACAGTACACGCACATCACCCTCTGGTCGCTCCTCGCCTCTCCCCTGCTCATTGGCTGCGACATGACGCAGATGGACGCGTTCACGCTCAGTCTCCTCACGAATGACGAGGTCCTTGAAGTCAACCAGGATCCCCTCGGGAAGCAGGCCGCGCGCGTCACTGTGCAGGGGGAATGCGAAGTGTGGGCCAAGGAGATGGCCGACGGCTCGAAGGCGGTCGGGTTGTTCAACCGTGGTCCCTGGACTGCGACGATCAAGGCTTCGTTCGCGGCACCCGGCGTGAACGGGAAATTCCGCGTTCGGGATCTATGGCGCCAGAAGGACCTTGGCGTCTCCGCCGGCGACATCGTTCATTCCGTCCCACGCCATGGGGCGGTCCTCCTCAGGCTCTTCCCGGTGAAGAAACGATAAGGCACCCGCTGCAACTTACACCCCCCGCGTTCCGTTAAAGAGATACACCCACGTTCTTTCCCCCTGTTCCGACACGAATCCCTATGCGACGATTGTATCTCATTGGATGTGTGTGCCTGCTCCCCCTTGCCGCCGAGGGTCAGGAAAAGCACATGGTGCTCCGTGCGACGGATGCCCCGATCGTGCTGGATGGGATCATCGACACCGCCTGGGCGGACGCCGACTCCTCGAACGGGTTCTTTCAGCTCGAGCCGTACTACGACAAGCCTCCCACCCGCGCGACGGTCGCCAAAATCATCTCCACCTCCGATGCTCTCTACTGCCTCATGGTCTGCTACGATGCACGGGAGAGGATTCAGAACGTGACGGGCCTGCTCGACCAGGGGAGCGGCGACATCGTTTCGATCATGCTTGACACGTTCGACGACCGGCAGACCGCCTACAAGTTTGCCGTGACAGCAGGGGGCGTCCGGCAGGATGCCCGGCTCCTCGACGACGCGCGGAACAGGGACTACGGATGGGACGGGGTCTGGTTTGCCGACAGCAAGGTGTACGACTGGGGGTTTGTCGTTGAAATGAAGATTCCGTACAAGTCGATCCGTTTCAATCCCGAGCTGCGGGAATGGGGACTCGACTTCGACCGCTGGATCCCCGAGTCGAAGGAGGATCTGTACTGGTGCCGCTACGAGCAAAACGAAGGGCAGCGGATTTCAAAGTTCGGGCGCCTCACACTCAACGGGTTCCGCCCGACACAGGAAGGCCTCAACCTCGAGGTGTATCCGGTGGGGATCGCCAAGGCGCAGGACCTCACCGGCACGAAGATTCGCATCGAGCCGGACGCGGGAATCGATATTTTTTATAACCCCTCGGAGCGCTTGACGTTTCAACTGACCGGAAACCCCGACTTTGCGCAGATAGAAGCGGATCCTTTTGCTTTCAATATCTCGCGCTACGAAACATACTATGACGAGCGGCGCCCGTTCTTCACCGAGGGGAATGAGGTCTTCATGGCGGCCGGCCGCCAGCGGAACACGGGGTTTTACAGGCCTCTCGAACTCCTCTACACGCGCCGCATCGGCACGCTGCTCCCTGACGGCACCGCGGTCCCGCTCCTCGTGGGCACAAAGGCGTTTGGCCGCGCTGCAGGCTGGGAGTACGGCGGGTTCTACTCGTTGACCGGCGCAACGGACTACATGGATGGAACCGAAAGGCGCACGGAACCACGCGCTTCATTTCTCTCGGCACGCGTGAAAAAGACTATCTTGGACAATTCTTCGGTGGGGGGTGCTCTTCGTGGGGAAGGCGACTCCGGGATCGATGAACGGCGTCATCGACCTGGACGGCGCGATGCGGACATCCGACTGGCAGTTTTCCTACCAGGTGGCACGATCGATTGACGGCCCGCGCGGCGACTTTGCCGGGTCCGCCGGATTTGTCGGATTTGGGAAGGACTGGCTCAACCTCTACCGCCTGCGTGCAGTCGGCAACGGGTTTAACATCGATCAGGTCGGCTACGTACCGTGGAAGGGCACTGCGGATTTTGTGGGTCTGACCGGCCCCATGTGGTACCATGATACCGGCTGGATCAAGCAGATCACCATGTACGCCGGCCCGGCGCTGTCATACAAGGATGTGGAAGCGCACACGGACTGGGCGGTCATTCTCGGCTTTAACACGCAATTCCGCGACAACTGGGGATATGAGATCTCCATGTGGGGAGGCGAGAGCAAGGACAACGGCGTGCTGTACAGGTCGTATGAATTCGATCTCAGCTCCTGGTACAACATCGCTCCTGCCTGGAACGGAAACCTGTACGGCGGGTATGCCCGCACCTACAACTTTTCGCGCTCGTATCTCTCGGCGTACGGATGGTTGGGTCTCAGAGCAGAATGGAAGGCGCTGTCGATCCTGGAAGCGGGGACCTCATATGACATGTTCATAGAACGGAAGCCGGACGGGTCGCTCGAAGACATTACATTCAACGCGCGCCCGTACTGTTCGCTCACGCCGATGAACGACCTGAATATCCGGATCTACGTCGATGATGTGTTTCTGCTCTCGTCGCGGCCGGATCGCGACGGGTTCTGCAGACGACCGGGAGAGCTGCGGTGACGAAGGTGAAATACCTCTATTATTTCTGAGCCCCCGGCCCGGGTCGCAACGGTCCGGTGTGTCCGTCACTCTCCCTTGGTCTTGAGGTGCAGCTGTTCCAGTTTGGGTGAGATCACGAACTTGCAGTACGGGGCATCGGGGTTTTTGTTGTAAAAGTCCTGATGGTAATCGCTGGCCTTGTAGAAGGCCTTCAGCGGCTCGATGGCCGTCACGATGGTACTGTTGAAATGCGCCTGCGCCTTCTTCCGTGATTCTTCCGCTGCCGCCCGTTGTGCCTCGTTGTGATAGAAGATCACCGAACGATATTGCGGACCGACATCACCTCCCTGGCGGTCGGCGGTTGTCGGATCATGCGCCAGCCAGAACACATCCAGCAGCCGGTCGAAGCTGATTTTCTTCGGATCGAACGTTATCTGCGCCACTTCCGCGTGGCCGCTTTTCCCTTCATTGACCTGCTTGCCTGTCGGATTCGGGACGGTACCACCGGCGTATCCCGCCACGACATCGGTGACGCCGTCGAGGCGTTCGAACACCGCTTCCACGCACCAGAAGCACCCCGCACCAAACGTCGCCTGTTCCAGCGAATCGGCCGGCACGGCGTCCTGATGCCAGGGTCCGGCAAGTGCGAGCATCGCGACAAGGATCAGCATGCGTCCTCCGGGTAGTAGTTCCGCACCCCATGCATGTCACAACGCGGGGTCGCACAGGGAAGTTCGTTCCTCAGGATGGGTCGGCAGCCCGCTACTTGACGTGCAGTTTCTCGAGCTTCGGTGCGATGACGAACCTGCAGTACGGTGCGTTGGGGTTGTTGCGGAAATAGTCCTGATGGTAGTTCTCCGCCCGGTAAAATGTTTTGAGCGGCTCAATGGCTGTCACGATCGGATTGCTGAAATTCTTCCGGGCTTCCCGGAGCGACTTCTCCGCCGCCGCTTTCTGTTTCTCGTCACTGTAGAAAATCACGGAACGGTATTGTTCCCCCACGTCCGCTCCCTGGCGGTTCATCGTGGTCGGATCATGGGCCATCCAGAACACCTCCAGCAGTTTTTCATAGCTGATCTTCGAGGGATCGAATGTGATCTGGGCTACTTCCGCATGACCGGTTTTTCCCGTACAGACCTGTTCATACGAGGGGTTTGGGACGGTCCCCCCGGCATACCCCGCGTCCACTGCTGAAACGCCATCGAGCCGTTCGAAGATGGCCTCCACGCACCAGAAGCATCCCGCCCCGAACGTCGCTTTCTCCGCCGTTCCCATCGCACCCCCTTTCTGTTTATCGCCTCCGAGGAACGCCAGCACAACCGCCAGCATCAGCATGTCTCCTCCACAAGATTGGTTGACTACTCAAGATACGTCAAAAATATGTAAATCAAACCGGTTTTGCCCCTCAGGCCCCATGCACCTCAATCGGGGCTCCTGTGAGAAAGGCGGCAATCCGGAGAGTTTTGTAGGAAAGTGATGGTGCATGGGTGAATATTGGACGGAAATCTGCCAGTACGGCCGTTTTTTTTGTGGCACCGCCTTTGCGCAGTGAATGAGAGCAGACGTGAGGCTCAGAGCACCTATGGTTACGACGAGCGACACGAAAAACAGATCGGGAAAGTGGATAACGGCGGGTTTCATCGCCGTCATCATTTTTTTCCTGGTGTCGGGCATCACCGTCGTAGAGAGCGTCTACAGTTACCTGGACGACACGGCAAAGGCCGGCGAGGCGAGTACCACGGAGAAGGCGCTGTACGACCTCGTCTCGGCGCTCAAGGACGTCCAGCGGGGCGTCCGGGGGTACGTGATAACCGGTGATACCT
>JBGPYM010000250.1:0-4406 GCA_041493205.1 Bacteroidota bacterium | reverse complement strand
TCCAGAATAAGGAATTCTGGAGACGACAATGAAAACTTTACTCATCTTCGCATCGATCGTAACGCTCGCCTTTGCAGGCTGCCACCGCGGACTTCTCGAACCCGATTTCGTTCCCCCTTCCGCGCCGACGGGGCTCCGAACCGCAACAGGGGATAATTTCATCGAACTCTTCTGGAACTCAAACCCGGAACGGGACCTTGAAGGGTACAATATATACGTCGGTTCTTCGTACAACGGCCGCTACGAGCTGGTCGGCTCGAGCACGAGACCATATTTTAACGACAACGGAGCGGTGAACGGGAACACGTACTATTATGCCGTGACGGCATTTGATTTCGACGGGAACGAGAGCGCTCTGAGCAAGGATGTCGCCTACGACATCCCCCGGCCTGAGGGCTATGGTGTCATACTCAATGACTACCTGACCTCCCCTTCAACCGCCGGATACGACTTCTCGCGGTACCTCGTCGTGGCGTACGACGATCAGACGAGTGACATGTGGTACGAGTTCTATAACGGAAGCTATTACATGGATGTCCGCACCGATACCGACATCCAGGATATGGGCCCCACAGGATCCATCCTTGAGATTGGCACCGCGCCGGCATCCGGCTGGTCCACCACCCACGACGTGTTGCTGGCGGTCGGGCACACATATGTCGTCTGGACCTTCGACGATCACTATGCGAAGTTCCGTGTCGCAAGCATGTCGGCCGGACGCGTGACATTTGACTGGGCGTATCAGCTCCAGAAATCCAACCCCCTGTTGAAGCGGGCCGTGGTGGGCGGCTCCGTATCCCGGCCGGCAGTGGTATCGCGGCGGGGCAGCTGAGGGGTTGTCTTTTCACCTGCGCCCGCACGCGACCTGGTGGAGGCGCGGAGGGCGCAGGAGATACACGGAGATGCAGTGCCGTTCGCCCGGATTCGATGGTGGCCGGGCGACGGCACGTCTCCGTTTGATGAAAAGACTCACATGCGATCTATTACCATACTCTCCAGCAAGAAGAAGGGAAGGCATCCCATGACTGCTCTCCGCGTGTTCCTTCCGTTGCTCCTCGCCGCGTGCGTTGCCCTTTCGTCTTCTGCGCAGTCCAAGCGCGATACTGGATCGAAAAGGACAGACGAGAAGGGGACCGCAGGTGCCCCCGCAAAAGCCGAAAGCCGGGGATCCGACCGCAAACCGGCCAAAGACAAATATGATCCGCTGCCTCACGATCCGCCCATAACCAGGCCGGTGGATGTCAACTACCCGCCGTTCGTCTATCTCCCAGTCTCTTCGCCTCCGGTCCCCTACCCGTTCTACGTCGACGGTCCGGGACCGGCTCAGGGGTACGCTCAACGACCCCATCCCGGCCGGCAGAGGAAGGTTGTCCAGGTGGAGCTGGAGGATTGCATGGACCACTCTGATTCCGCCGGTTACAGCTTTACGCGGGAGCAGGTCGTCTCATGCGAGGATTCAACGGTCGATATCTATCTCTCGACGACTGCACCGGACAGCGCCTATTTCATGGTTCCGCAGGATAACGACATCAAGGACATCGGACCGCATGAATCCCTCTACGATGTCATCCGGTTCAGGCCCCGCGATTGGGCGGAAGCTCACGCGGCTCTCCTGACTCCGGGGCATGTGTACGTCGTCTGGACCTACAACGGCGATTTCGTTCTCGTCAGGGCGCTGGACGTGGGCGAACGGCACGTGGCGTTCGAATGGGTCCGGCACTCACATCTCTCGCGTACCACGGCGGCCGAAGCGGAGAAACGGCAGAAGGAAAAGGATGCAGAGGAAGCGAAGAGAAGGGAAAACCTGGGACCGTACTTCACGAAATAACGCTGCATTGACTTTGAGCCCTTCCCGGAGTACTTTGAAAGGCACGTTTCAGTCCCTTATGGACCGGCCATTCCTGATCATGCTCCTGGTACTCCTGTTTGCACTCCCGCTCACCGCGTCAGCCCAGAGGACGAACGGGAAGGCGGATTTCGCGACTGTTTTTTCGGACATTCAGCAGGGCATCACTTCGGCAAACGTGTCTCTCTTTGCCTCCCATTTTAACACGCAGGTACACGTGACCCTCCGCGGAGGGGAGAGCGGGCTCTATAGCGCGAATCAGGCCTATTATCTGCTCCAGAACTACCTCCGCGACAGAAAACCGGCCGGCTTCAAGTTCTCCACCTACGGTGATTCCACCACGAATCCGTACGCTACCGGCAGCGCGGCGTTCAACCTCCGCGGCAACCGGGAACGCGCGCAGATCTACGCGGCGCTTGCGTACAACGGAGATCGCTGGGTGATCACCCACATCAATATCTACTGATACCCCTCCGCATGGACGTGCGATCCCTCCTGACGGGACTGACGGCGACGCGGCGATCCCGCTTCATCGCGATGGTCGCATTTGTCCTCCTGCTGCTCCTCGTCTCCCGCATCACGGAACAACTCCTGCTGAGCCGCGCTGAAGGGAACTGGGAGAGCGTCAGCGACGAACAATGCGCCTCTGCGCTCGCCGCCGCCACGGCCCGGTTCGCCGACGTCCAGCGCTCCCTCCGGCGCACCGCAACCGACCTTGCCGCCCACCCGGACGTGCTCGGATACCTTGATCGATCCTCGCAGGATCGGGAAAAGGTGTTTGCGAGAGTGTCCGGGATTAGCCGTACCGGGGATTGCGGGATCGAAGTCTACGACCGTGACCGTGCGATGGTTGCGTGGGAAGGTCCGGGCGGCCTTGCCCGGGATGATGATATCCGGAGGGCGTTGCAGGGAAATATGATCTCGTTCGTCGCGCATGCCGGGGCCGCATCGCACCTGGTGGTGGTCATCCCGGTGCGCGGCGGCGGTTCCGTGGTCGGTGCCCTGGCCGCTCAGGTCCTGCTGGAATCGAGTGCGCCCCTCAACAACCCTCTGCTCCGGACAAAAGGGCTGAGTGAGATGGTTTCCGACGAGCTGGGTGTTCCGGTCGACTACATCTTCCCCGGTGAAGGCGAGTCGGCCCGTGACGGGCGCTTCCGCACCACGCCCCTCTTCGGGATTGACAGCGCACGGGTCGGCATGGTAAGCGTGCTCCGGCCTGTCCGTTCGGCACACCTTGAGACCATGGATGCGCGGTTCCGAATGGTGGAGTCCGCGCTCTGGACCCTCCTGGTCGGGTTATGCGTCATGGCCGCCGCCTCCGGCATTCGTGTGCTTGCAGCCACATGGGCCCGGTGCCTTACGTTGACCGCGCTGATCTGGGGAGCGCGGTACGCTCTCGTGTACCTCGACGTCCCGTCTCTCTATTTCAATACAGGCATTTTCGATCCGGCATTGTTTGCTTCCCCGTTCGGAGGCGGACTGGCGAAGTCGGTGGGGGAAATGTTCGTCACGATCAGTGCGCTGACTCTCAACGTCATCCTCGTGACGCGCGAACTGATGCGGCTGAGCGGCGGTGAATCCCGGACAAAAATCCCGGCTGCAGTATCGGTTCTGTGCGCTGCGGCCGGCACGTTCTTTCTCTACTGGATCCTCCGCGGGTACGGAGCGGCCATCCGGACTGCGGTCGCTGATGCGTCACTCCTCTATTTTGACGCCCGCGTCGTACTCCCGAGGATCGAACTCGCGTTCATGATATTGAACCTGTTTCTGATGGGGGCATGCCTCATTGTTGCGTCCATCGGACTGACACTCCTGATCGTGCGTTTTCTCGACATGGGCCGGATTCGGGTGCGGCCCCTTACCCCCTGGATTGTTGCGGCACTCCTCTACCTCCTCGCAGCAGTCTTCTTCGGCGTGTACCAGGAAACTCCTCTGATGTCCACCGCGTACCGGATCGGATTCGGTATGGCAGTGCTGTATGCGGCGTACCGGTTCATGTCGTCGGACCGCGCTGTGCGGTCGGACCTCAGGCGGAGGCACGTGCTGATCGTCCTTGCGGGAGCAGGGCTCATCCTGTATCCGCTTCTGGATGAATTCTGCCATGAAAAGGACAGATCGCGCATCGAGATATTTGCCGCCGACGAGCTGAAACCCGTCGATGGTTGGCTCAAGTATGTCGTCGATGAAGGCCTTCAGGGGTTCAACACGGACGCGTATCGCGAACGCCTCTCCGAAGGCGCGGCGGGAGACGTGGCGGGCATCGCCTTCGAGCGGTGGGCAGGAAGTCTGGCCTGTAGCCAGGGGTATGATGCGATGTTCACCGTGACGGATCCCGACGGCCGGGAGGCAGGAAGGTTTGTTATCGGCGGTTCGGTGGCGGCCATGACCGAAGCGGATACCTTGCTCCCGCTGGCGAAGGAGGAAACAATTCGTGTACGCGATATCGGAACGGGGATCAACGCCCTGAAAGTCTATGCGGGTTCTACGCCCCTTGTCGGGAGCGACAGCGTTCTGGTCGGCTATGCGAGAGTGGTTGTCGCTGCGGGACAGCAATCGCTCT
>JBGPYM010000050.1:0-14875 GCA_041493205.1 Bacteroidota bacterium | reverse complement strand
CGTGGCGCTGATCCTCAGCGTCATTACCACCGCGTGGCTGACCAAGGTGTTCATCACGCCCGCGGAGAACCTGACGGAAACCGTGAAACAGATCGGCGAAGGGAAACTCGATCTGAAAATCGATGTGCTCTCCGACGATGAGATCGGCCAGCTCAGCCGCGAGTTCAACAAGATGACCGAGCGCCTGATCCGGTTCGAAAAAATGAACATCGACCAGATCATCGCCGAGAAACAGAAGTCCGAGGCGATTGTCGAGAGCATTGCCGACGGGATTATCGTCACAGACGCCGCCATGACCGTGGTGCATGTCAACCGCGTTGTCGTGGATCTCTTCGGCGCTCCGCCCCAGGGCGCGGTGGGAATGCCGGTGGCCTCCGTCGTGCGCGATGAGCGGATTCTCTCCATGATCAGGAGCGGGGCGGGCGGCAACGGCGTGCCGCAGGACCAGACCCCCCAGGTCATTCAGGTCGCACGCGGCGATCGTCAGCTCTTCATCCGTCCGAAGGTGACACCCCTGCGGGACAGCGAAGGGATGCTCCGGGGGGTGCTGACGATCCTGCAGGACGTCACGCAGTTCAAAGAGCTCGACCGGATGAAATCCGACTTCATCGCCACCCTGTCGCATGAGTTCCGCACGCCCCTGACGTCGGTCAATATGGCGGTGGATATTCTGAACCAGCAGATTCTGGGGCCTCTGAACCCCAGGCAGATGGAGCTGATCGCCTCGGCACGCGAAGACTGTTTCCGGCTGACAAAGCTCGCGCGCGAACTCCTCCAGCTCTCGAAGCTGGAATCGGGGCGCCTGCAGCTGAAGAACGAGGAACTTGACGTTGCGGCCGTGATCCAGTTCTCCCTTCGTCCCCTGCAGCTCCAGTTCAGCGAGAAGAACATCGGACTGGTCACGGATGTCCCCGCCGGACTCCCGCATATCATCGCCGATGAGCAGCAGATCTCCTGGGTGATTGCGAATCTCGTGACCAATGCCTTGAAATACACCGACCAGGGGGGGACCATCACGATCAGGGCGCGCGAGGATGCTGCCGCGGTGCGCATCGAGGTCCAGGACACCGGCCACGGCATCGCGCGCGAACACCTCGACAGGATTTTCGACAAGTTTGTCCAGGTCAAGAGGGCGGCGGATATCACGCCCGGCAGCGTGGGGCTCGGCCTCGCGATCGCAAAGGAAATCGTGGAGATCTATGGCGGTCGGATCTGGGCAGAGAGCGAGCCGGGGGCCGGGAGCACCTTCTCGTTCCTCCTCCCCGTCGGTCAACCCTCCCACGTTGTGCAGGGATAGCCCATGACACCGCGGGCCTCGGTACTGCTGGTTGATGATGAACAGAATATCCTCAAGACGGTCAGGATCTGCCTGGAAGCCGCCGATTTCGACGTGACGTCTATCGCCGATCCGATGAAAGCGCTCGAGGCCGTCCGGCAGCGGATCTTTGACCTGGCATTTTTCGATCTCAAGATGCAGCCGATTGACGGCATGCAGCTGCTGCGCGAGACGCGCCAGCTTTCGCCGGACACGACGGTGGTCCTGATGACGGCGCACGGCAGCATCGATTCCGCCGTGGAAGCGATAAAACTCGGGGCCTACGACTACCTCCAGAAACCGTTTGAGTTCGGGGAACTGCAGCACTTTGCGCAGAAGGTCTATGAGCACCACCGCCTGCGGCGCGAGCTGCGGACGCTCAAAGAAGAGCTGGAACGGCGCGGCGGTACCGGCATCATTGTCACGCGCAGCGAGCGCATGAAAAGCGTTCTGGATCTAGCGCAGCAGGTCGCCGCGAGCAACATCACGGTGCTCCTGGAGGGGGAGAGCGGCACGGGGAAGGAACTCCTGGCCCGCATGATTCACCAGCAGAGTCCCCGGGCGGACAATCCCTTCGTCACGGTCAACTGTGCCGCCCTTGCAGAGACGCTGCTGGAAAGCGAGCTCTTCGGACATGTGCGCGGCGCGTTCACCGGAGCGGTACGGGACCGCGAAGGACGATTCGAGGCGGCCAACGGCGGCACGGTGCTCCTCGATGAAATCGGGGAGGTGGCTCCCGCCACCCAGGTAAAGCTTCTCCGTGTCCTGCAGAGCAAGGAACTTGAACGGGTCGGAGAAACCGCCACGCGCAGGGTCGACGTCCGTGTCATCGCCGCGACAAACCGGAACCTCGAGGAGGCGGTCAAGAACGGTACGTTCCGCGACGATCTTTACTACCGGCTGAATGCGGTCCGGGTGAAGCTTCCCCCGCTGCGGGAACGCACGGAAGACATCCCGCTCCTCGCGCAGCACTTTCTCTCCCGGTCGGGCAGCGGAAGCGAGCTGAGCCCGGACGTGCTCCGCGCACTCACGGCCTACCCGTGGAAGGGGAACGTGCGCGAGCTGGAAAATGTCATCGAGCGCGCGGTCATCCTTGCAAAAGGGGGACCTGTGGCAATGCACCATCTCCCGGAGGAGTTCCAGCTCCTTGCGGGGCCCGCACACCACCCTCTCGCGCTGGAAGAAATTGAACGGCAGCACATCGCGCGTGTCCTCCGCATTGCCGGAGACCTGGACGAAGCTGCGACGATGCTTGGGATTGACCCCGCAACTCTCTACCGCAAACGCAAGAAATTCGGCCTGTAGGGGCCCCCGAACCATCCTCACCCGGTGCGGGCACCGTGCAATTTGCACGATGCACGAAGCGGTTCTCTCTTCATCGCTTACCGGATGCCTGCCCCTTTTGATGTGTCAGGGCATTGCATTTTGCAGGATGGAAGATCCAGCAGCGGCATGAGGCAACCCCTCGACGGATCGCCGTAAGCTGATGTTGCTGCACGTGTAAGGGGCGGATATTGACAAAGGCAACCTGCGTGGCATCTGGTTTGCAACCCTCTTCGCATTGCATTCCCGTTGCCAGCCGCAGGCGCGTTCATTCACACAATTGCTCAGAGACCAGGAGGCACCATGGCAGTCAAGACCACAACGTTACAAAGTGGGAAGATAGGGGTTATCGAGGTCAAGGGTTCGCTCGTGGGGGGAGAGGAAACTGATGAGCTGAGGAATGCGGTTGCCGATTTTGTCGAACAGGGAACCAAGAAGCTCATCATCGACCTGAGCAAAGTCACGTATCTGAACAGCACGGCGATCGGTGTGCTCGTCTCGGCCCACACCACATACTCGAAGAACAAGGGGCACGTGAAGGTGTGCGGGATCAACAAGAACATCAACAACATCTTTGTCATCACCAAGCTGACGCTGGTCTTCGACGTCTGCGATACCCGCGAGGATGCGATTGCGGGATTCGGCCAGGAATAATTTTCCACTCACAACCACTCACCAAAGGAGTACTCGATGAAGCAGTCCATCTTCCTCACCTCCGTGATTGTGATCACGGCTATCGTTGCCATCGTGATCTATGTGTTCATCCTCGGCAACCCCGGCAACTTCAGGAATGGAGAGCTTCGCACCGTTCCCGACAACCTCCTGGGCACCGTCTACACCGGGGGGATCGTCGTGCCCTTCCTGATCACGCTCACGCTGATGGATATCACCCTGATTTTCGAGCGCCTGTTCTCGCTCCGCAAGGCCAGTGGCCGGGTGTCGATTAGTGCATTCCTGAAATCAGTCCAGAACAGCCTGATGGCGGGAAAGATCGACGATGCGATCAAGCAGTGCGATGCACAGCGCGGCTCCGCGGCCAATATCATCCGGACCGGGCTTGAGCGCTACAAGCAGGTCGTCCTGGACAAGAAGCTGGACGCGGAAAAGCGGATGGCCGAAACCCAGCGCGCGATCGAAGAAGCGACGAGCCTCGAAACCCCGCTTCTCGAGCGCAATCTGATTGCCCTTTCGACCATCGCTTCGATCGCCACCATGGCGGGACTTCTCGGCACGACGGTCGGCATGATCCGTGCGTTCACCGCTCTTGCCAAGGCAGGAGCCCCGGACGCGATTCAGCTCTCCATCGGAATTTCCGAAGCACTCATCAACACGGCGCTCGGGCTGCTGGCGGCCATTATCGGCATCATTGCGTACAATTTCTTCGTGACCAAGGTGGACAATTTCACCTACATGATCGACGAAGCCAGTTACAACGTGGTGCAGATCCTGAACACCCGGACCAACGACTAAACCCGGAGCGAGGAAACAATGCCAAAATTCAAACCGCACCGACAGGGCGTCCGGATCGACATGACGCCCCTGGTGGATGTGGCATTCCTTCTGCTCACGTTTTTCATGCTGACGACGCAGTTCAAACCGACGGATGAGGTCACCATCGTCCTCCCCTCGTCGCACTCGGATTTCAAACTGCCGGAATCCGACGTGGCGACGATCAACATTGCCTCGGACGGACGGATCTTCCTCGGCCTGGATTCGCAGATACTCCGCGGACGGCTTTTTGGAGCGGAAAATGCGCTGAAGGCAAGCATCGAAGTGAAGAAGGAGCAGCTCGGCAATTATCTCATCCAGGCGCGTACGGCAAATCCGAAGTTGCGCACCGTCATCAAGGGTGACAAGGGGGCCGAGTATGGCGTCGCCGAGGATGTCATGGACATCCTGCAGAAGACCCAAATCACGCGATTCAACCTCGTCACCGACCTGTCACGGTCGACCGGGGAACAACAATAGCCTGAGGAGAGTATAACTCATGTCAGGAGGAGATGTCGCAGCTGCGGAACCCAAGAAAAAGGGGAGACGCGGCAAACGGAAAAAAGGACGCAGGCTGGGAATAAGGATCGATATGACACCACTGGTCGATGTCGCATTCCTGCTCTTAACGTTCTTCATGTTCACGACGTCGATGTCGCGGCCGCAGACGATGGAAATCAATTTGCCGCCGGACCCGAACGCGAAGGTCGAAGTCGGAGAATCGAATCTGCTCACGATCAGGGTCAATGACAAGGGCGATATCTTCTGGAGCATAGCCCTGGATGCGCCGAAGAAGATGGAGTTCAAGAATCTCCGGGCGTTTTTGAAAGAGCACATCCTGGCGAATCCGAAGCTCATCACGGTGCTGAAAATCGACCGGTTGGCCAAATATAACACGATGGTCAACACCATCGATGAGTTCAATCTTGCGAATATCTCACGGTTCAGCCTTGCGCCCCTGCTTGACAAGGACAAGGAGCTCATTGCAAAAGTGCAATCTTAACGACGGAGGAGAGTACCCATGGCACAGGTAGCAGTTGCAGGTGCATATAAGGGTGCCCAGTACGGCGCGGTGGAGCTGAAAGCCCTGTATCAGAAGTACTGGCTGAGCGGTCTCGGTATCGCCGTGGCGATCCACCTCGTCATCGTGGGCTCCTATTACCTGGTCGGTTTGCTGAGCGCTGAGGAACCGCCGACCGTGAGCGTCCGGATCATGAAGTACAGCGATCTGGGCCCTCCGCCGTCGATTGCCAGCGCCAACACGCCCCCCCCGATTGCGGTGGAGGCCCCGACGGCCAAGCCGACGGTCGGCGCACCTGTCCCGGTGCCCGACGCCGAGGTGAGAGCCGAACAGACCATTGCGACCCAGGCCGAAATGAGCCAGGTCTCGCCGATCGGCGATGCGACGGGTGCCGGCGAGGTGGCGATCCAGCAGGACATCAAGATCGATGACGATGCGCCCCCGGCCGATTTTGTTGCTGTGGAGAAGGAACCGGTCGTGGTCAAGCGCGTCGAGCCGAAGTATCCGGAACTCGCGATGCGTGCCGGGCTCGAAGGAAAAGTATGGGTGAAGATCTGGGTCGACAAGGAAGGAAACTCGAAGCAGGTGGTGGTTCTGAAAAGCGACGCCGAGATCTTCAACGAGCCGGCCATCGACGCGGCAAGACAGTTCGTCTTTACGCCTGCGTATATGAACAACGGACCGGTCTCCGTGTGGGTCTCGGTCCCGTTCAAGTTCATTCTCAAGGACAAGAAATAGTCCTTCAGAGAGGTCCAGGGGAGAGGGGTCGCGGGGAAGGATCACGTGTTCCTTCCCCGTCCGTTTTCCGGATGAGCAGACAATGACATTCAAAGACTGGGTGCGCAGTATGATCCTCATCCTCGCCGCGGCACTGGCGGTCACCGGATTGCTCATGCTGACGGGGGTGCTCGACCGGGGAGGGATCTCCCGGGAACTGCGGATCGCACTGGGGGCGGCGGTGTTCCTGTACGGGTCGTACAAGTTCACGGTGACCTGGTTCCGTCAACCGGGCAGGAGAGAACGATGAACAGGATTCTCTGCACGCTGCTCGCCGGGGCGTTCCTCGCGGGGTGCGGGGGCAAGGAGCCGGGATCGACGACGCTGACCAAAGGGAAGCTCCACCTCGGGTGTGATGAAGCGATCGCCCCGGTCATGGAACGGGAAGTGGCGGAGTTCCGGTCACAGTATCCCGACGCAGACGTCGTTGTGGAAGCGGGCCAGGCGCGCGCTGTTGTTGCTGCCTTTGCCGCCGACAGCGTCCGGGTGATTGCCCTCGCCCGGGCGTTGAACAGCGAAGAGCGGGATGCGCTCGCGCGTGCGAAAGTGTCATTCCAGGAGTATGAAGTCGCCCGGACGGCGGTGGCCGTTGTCGCGCATCCCGGTGTTGCTGTGAAGGAATTGCGGGTCGGAGAGCTCGATTCGATTTTCGCCGGTGCGCAGACCTGGTGGCCCGGGCCGAAACGCCTTCCGGTCCGCCTGGCGGTCACAGGTATCAATGCGAGCGTCACCGAAGTGTTCCGGTCGGGAGTGCTGAAAAGCGGCGGGTATGATCCGGGCGCGAGCGCGTTCGACGACGAACAGGAAGTGATCGACTATGTGAGCCGCACGCCGGGGGCCATCGGGATCGTGGGGCTCAACCGGCTCAAAGGGTACGAAGAAAGGGTCACGCTGATTTCGGTCGCGAGCGCGGCCATGCGGCCCGACTCAACGTTTGCGCCCGGCGTGTACTACTCTCCCGCGCAGGCATATGTGTATCTCGGCTACTATCCGATTACCGCCCCCGTCTATCTCTATTCACGGGAAGTGAATCGTGACATCAGCCTTGGTTTGGTCTCGTTCGTCGCCAGCGCGTCGGGACAGAAGGTATTCCAGAGCAACGGATTGGTGCCGATGACGATGCCGGTCCGGCTGGTCCAACTATCATCACAGCAGGTGCACGGAGAATGAAACTCGCCACCATACTGATCAGTACAGCGCTCCTCGTCCAGTCGGCTTCCGGTCAGGACCCGTTCGAGAAAGGCAAACTCGCTCTTGCAATGCATGATACCGCGACGGCGCTCGCCCAGTTCAAGGATGCGGTGAAGGCCGGCCGGAAACCGGCGGAATCCAACTACTACCTGGGCGTCATTTCCCTCGCACGTGGCCGGGTGGACGAAGCGATCGGGTTCCTGAAAGCGTCCGTGGAGCGGGACAATGACGTGGTCCAGGCGCTCAAAGCGCTGGGCGATGCGCTCCTGCAGAAGAGGGACTTCGCCGGCGCGCTCACCAACTACCGCCGCGCCGTCAAACTCGCCCCGAAAGACGTGTCCATTGCGGCGGGGTACGGGATGACACTCCTCGCTGCCGACTCGATCGATGCCGCGATCGTGCAGCTGACGCGCGCGAAGGAATTCAAACCGGACGAGCCGTCCATCTACGCCGAACTGGGCGATGCGTATCTGAAGCAAAACGTGCTTGTCCTTGCCATCTCGAATTACCAGAAGTCGATTGAACTGAATCCGAAGGACATCGGCGTGCACCTGAAACTCGCCCGCGTTCTCTACCGGAACAAGCAGTACAATGAAGCGGTGAAGGAGTACGAGGCGATTACAGGGATCGACTCATCCTTCGCGGAGGCGTATCTGGAAAAGGGGCGGATTTACGTGCTCGCCAAGCAGTTTCCGAATGCCATTCCGCCGCTCCAGAAGCTCGTCCTGCTGCAGCCCCGGTCGGTGGACGGGACGGCACTCCTCTCGCGTGCATTCTTCGGTGCCGAACGGTTCCCGGAGGCGGCCACCGCGGCGAAGAATGCCCTGAATTTTGACTCATCCAATGCCGAGGTCTGGCGGGTGGAGGCGCATTCACTTGCCAAGGAACGCGACTGGAACGGTTCCCAGGTGGGGTTTGCCGCTCTGATACGCCGCAAAGCAATGAAACCGGATGACTGGGGACTCTATGGCGCCGCGCTGGCGGGCGTGGGGAGGGAGGATGAAGCCATTGCGGCGCTCACGGAAGCGATCAAGGCCGACTCAACAAACTGCGACGTCTACTTCCCGCTCGGATTCATCTACATGAAGCGGCAGGACTACGCGCGGGCATCGGGGATGTTCGAACGGAAGATCTCGTGCGATCCGCGGTCGCTCAGCGCCTATGTCAATGCCGCGGCATGCTACATGCAGCTGAAAAACTGGACGCGATGCCGTGAGCTGCTGGTAAAGTCCGTGGAACTGAAATCCGACTTCATGCAGGGACGCCTCTGGCTGGGGCGCTACTTTGCGCAGGTCGATTCGCTCGACCGGGCGGTGGAACAGTACGACGAAGTCCTGCGGCTGATTAATTCCAACGTCGATAAGTACAAGAAGGAAGCGGGCGAGGCCCATATGCAGAAAGGGCAGCTCTTCTTCATCGACGGCAAGTACGAGCGCGCCATCGATTCCTTCCGCAAAGCCGTCTCCGTGGGAACGGAAAGCGCCAGCCTGCACCTGATGTGGGGACAGGCGTTGCTCCTGCTTCTCGATCCCAAGGGGGATGCGGGGGAAAACAAGCGGAAGAAGGATGAGGCGACCCAGCACTTCCGGCGCGTGATACAGACCGACCCGAACCTCCCGCAGGGACACCTCTGGCTCGGGCAGGCACTGGTCCAGTCCCGTGTGGAAGGGGACAACGAAGGCAACAAACGGCTTCAGGAAGAGGCCTGCGCGGAGTACGCAAAGGTGCTCCGCCTCGATCCCCGGAATGAGGACGCAAAAAAAGCACGGGAACGAATTGGCTGCAAATAAGGAGTGCGTGCGCTGAGAAACGAACCGCCGCCCCGTGGACACACAGGGCGGCGGTAGTGTAAAAAGGAGGAGCGAATGAGCGTCAGTTACTCGGGTTTCTCTCGAATGATGTCACCGACCTGGAGGGGCGCTCCTTCCAGGACGATGGCCTTGCAGGCTTTCCCCTTCAACATATCCTCCGTCACCTTGACCCGCCCGATTTTCGTCTCTTCGTTTCCCAACGACAGCCCCGTGTCGGGGTCTTTGATCTCGTCACCGGGACGGTAGACCAGAAACTCCGTACCCACCGCAACACCCGCCTCGGATCCCGGCTTCATCACGACGCTCCCGTCGGCGTTGACCTTCAAAACCTTCCCCGACCAGGGGACCTTTCCCATATTCTCGACGATCAGCGCAACGCATTTGTCCACCGCTTCGCGGCAGGCCTTGCCGATGTCGGTGTCGTTCCAGCTGCTGACGTCGTTGAAGTTCAAGGATTCGTAGCGGATTCCCACGCCCAGCGTGTTCTCGGTTCCCTCTTCGCTCTCGGCGGCGATGATCTCGGCGGTGGTGCTGTTGACAAGCCGGAGATCAACGACTGCGCGCGCCTCCTTGTTGTCGACCCCCGCGCCGAACACCTTAAAAGCTCCCGACACCTCGCGCTTCTTGATGCCGAACTCCGAGACGCTGCCGATGACGAGCAGCTCGACGCCGAGCACCTTCCCCGCTTTCGCGGCCGATTCGGGCGTGACCGCACCCGACTGGCCGAGATGCTGTTCCGCAAACACCTTGTCGAGATCCTGACGCTCAATCACGGAGAACTTTCCCGATTTCACGAGCGCAGTTGCGAGCATGTCTGCAACGCCCTTGCCAATCCCCGCATACCGCGCGCCGCTTCTGTCCTCGAAGCGCGAAACCGCAATCCGCTTCTTGAGCTGGGCCTGGCCCATTGCCGCAGCCAGCAGGAACAGAGCGCACAACGGGATGACGAAAAGAATGCGTTTCATGTGGATCTCCCTGAGAGTAAGTCTGCGTTGATCGAACGAGGGGGGTAAAAACGTGAGGCCAATATAGAGGAATCCCCGTTTGAATCCAAAACTGACCCCCCATCGAAATACGACCTTATTTGTCGCCTATCCACAGATATCGAAAACAGCTCAAATTTGCATATTTTTTTGAGAAAATGGGGTTGACAAATAGTGGATATTTGTTTAACATTTAAACGTACAAAACGAACATATCAAAATTATCAGGCTTTTTTAAGTTCCTTGACATAGAATGACCTCCTCCAGCGAAAGGACGAAGATGGGTCGGATCGACGACTCCAGGCAGGAACTCTTCAAACGAGTCATGGTTCCCTTCATGGACATCCTTTACGGCTATGCCATGTACCTGACCGGCAGGCCCGAAGATGCCCACGACCTCCTTCAGGAAACCTATCTCAAAGCGTTCAGGTTTTTTGACAGGTTTGAGCAGGGGACAAATGCAAAAGCGTGGCTCTACAGAATCATGCGGAATACGTATATCAATGACTACCGCCGTTTGAAGCGGCTCCCGGACCACGTGGAGTATGACGAACAGATATCCGCCTACCAGATGGCGCGGGACGACAAGAGCCCCGCAGATATACCCGGAGAGATCTTCGAGGATGAGATTGCAAGCGCGATTTCGTCGCTGCCCGAGAAATTCAAAAGCGTGATCGTCCTCAGGGACGTGGAAGACCTTCCGTACGAGGAGATCGCGGAAGCCCTGGATATCCCGATCGGGACGGTCCGTTCCCGCCTTCACCGCGCGCGCGCAATACTGTTCGAAAAACTCAAGGGATACGCCCAGTCGCACGGGTATAAGGTTGTTGAGCCCGGATCCGGCGAAGAGTACGCTCTGGCTGTCTAGCCCGGCATTCACACAGACCCGCTGCCCGGCTTCGTTCAGACGAGATTGAGCCTTGCAAGGAGCGACCGGATGATCATCGCCGTCGCTCCCCAGACAAGCCGTTTGCCGGAGCCGTAAAACCATACCTCCCGATTTTCCCCCCGGAACAACCTCTGTTCTACACGCCCGTTCGCGGGATCCCGGAAAAATGCGACCGGCACGACGAATGCCTCCGCAACCTCCACAGGGTTGACCCTCAATGACGGGAGAGAGCCTAGAAGTCCGACCACGGGTGTGATGACAAACCCGGTCGGCGTCGCAAGGTCGTCAAGGAGACCGAGAACGCTGACAGACGCAGGGTCGATCCCCAGCTCCTCCTCAGATTCCCGAAGGGCAGTGTACACAACATCCGTATCACCGGGATCCTTCACCCCGCCGGGGAATGAAATCTGACCCTTATGTGTCTCGACCTCGTCCGTCCTCCTCGTCAGCAGAAGCCCGGATCCATCACCCGCAGGGAGCACCGGGACCAGGACAGCCGCCCGCCGGAATCCATCCAGCGCGAGACTCTTCCGATCGGGGAGAGGGAGGGCTTTCCTGAGTAATTCTGTGAATGACGGGGCGTGGCCGGCTGACATGCCGTGAAGATACCAATTGCCGGCGCGATCCGCAAAGGGCGGCGTTGACTCTTTATAGGTGAGAGTGTATATTGACCCAGTATCAAACTACCGGTGACGTACGCAATGGCGATCCGCCTCCTCTATGCAGACGACGAGCCCGCTCTGCGAGAACTCGTCCAGAATCATCTCTCCCTTGAAGGGTTCGAGGTGGAGACCGCTGCGGACGGGGTGGAAGCCATCGACCTGATCAATAAGAATAAGTATGACCTCGTGCTGCTGGATGTGCACATGCCGAAAAAAGACGGCGTGGAAGTTCTGAAATACATCAAGAACAAGAAGATCACATCACGTCTCATCATGCTCACGGGAGACGGCGATCCTCATATCGTCAGCGAGTGCGCCAAGTACGGTGCGATGGACTACCTGACGAAGCCCTACAACTATCACGAGTTGATTGAAGCCATCGACCGCGTCCTCTCCGACAGCGCCTCCCGCTGATGCCCCCGGCCGTCCGGCCTTCCGTTTCAGTACTCCCTGATACCCCCCGCCCCGCACTATTCCCGTCTGTGGGAGTACTCTCAGCAACATCCCGGACACACAACATGCTCCGACGAACCGTCTGTATAATCATGTTCGCTGTCACCGCCTCCGGCGCGCGGGGCGGGGATCAGTGGCAAACTCTGTTCGAGGCCAGCGGCGGCCTCCGGACCCCGCGTTATGCAGAGACAGTCGGGTACTGCCGCCGGCTCGCCCACGCATCGCCCTGGGTGCGCTTCACGGACTTTGGGACATCGCCGCAGGGCAGGAAGCTCCCGCTGGTCATTCTCTCCCGCGACGGCACCTTCGACCCGGCACAGGCGAGAACGGCGGCCAAGGCGGTGATCCTCATCCAGAGCGGCATCCATGCGGGTGAAATCGACGGGAAGGATGCAAGCCTGATGCTGATGCGCGACATCGCCGTCCGCAAGACCCTGCAGCACCTCCTGGACAGCACCGTGCTCCTGTTCGTTCCGATCTACAACGTGGACGGGCATGAACGGTTCGGGCGATACAACCGGATCAATCAGAACGGCCCCGAGGAAATGGGATGGCGGGTGACCGCGCAAAACCTTAACCTGAACCGGGACTACATGAAAGCCGAAGCCCCCGAGACACGCGCACTGCTCCATCTGTTCACAGCGTGGCTCCCCGACCTCTTCATCGACTGTCATGTCACAGACGGGATCGATTTCCAGTACGACATAACGTATGCGGTCGAGCCGCCCCCCAGCCTGGACGCAGGCGTGGCGGCGTGGATGCAGGAGAGGCTTCTCCCTCCGGCACTTGCCTCGGTGGAGCGTGCCGGGCACACTATCTTCTATTATGTCTTCCCGCGCGAGGACAGGGACCTTGCAAGGGGATTGAAAGCAGAAGCCTCGACGCCGAGGTTTTCGACCGCCTACAGTGCACTCCAGAACCGCCCCGCGGTGTTGATCGAAACGCACATGCTGAAACCGTACAGGACGAGGGTGGAGGCCACCTACGAATTTCTGAAGGGAATGATCGAGGCTGTCAACAAGCGGCCCGGATCGCTCCGCGCTGCGGTACGCCTCGCCGACGCGTCGGTCGCCCGGGAGGAAGCGGGATTACCGCAATTCCTCCCTCTCACTTTTGGCGTCGGCACGAGAAGCACACCGCGCCTGTTTCGGGGCGTGCGGCAGCTCACCGAACAGAGTCCCCTCACGGGGGGCATGCGGATCCGGTATCTTCCGGACACGCTGTCGATGATGGTTCCGTTTTACGACGAGGTGACCGTCGAGGACTCCGTGCGCGTGCCGGCGGCCTACCTGATTCCCCCGGAGTGGTCGTTCGCGGAGGAGAAGCTGCGTGACCACGGGGTTGCCATGGAACGCCTGAAACTGGAAACCGTGCTGGACGTGGAATCGTACAGGCTGACGAACGTGCGGTTCCGGGAACGGCCGTACGAAGGGCGGCAGATTCCCTCCTACGGCGTAACGGCGTTTGCCGAACGACGTGCGTTTCCGGCCGGGACACTGGTCGTCCGGCCTCACCAGCGGGCAGGAAAGGTTGCGGTGCATTTGCTTGAACCGCGCGGCCCGGACTCGTTCGTGGCATGGGGATTCTTCAACGCGATCTTCGAGCAGAAGGAATATGCTGAATCGTACGTGATGGAGGCAATCGGAGAGACGATGCTCGACAGGGATCCCGCACTGCGGAGGGAGTACGAGGAGAAAGTGAGGGCGGACAGCACGTTTGCAGTGCAGCCGGCAGCACGTCTTAACTGGTTATACCAGCGGTCGCCCTGGAGAGATGCCGCATTGAACGTCTATCCGGTCGCGCGCCTTGTGACCCCGGTGCCGCTGGCGACGGACCCCGTCCCGGTTGCACCGGCGCGATCCTACGGGACGAGCACTTCGCGGTAAATTTGCTCGAGCCGGACCATCTGACGGTCCCTGTCAAACAGCTTCAGCACCCGCTGCCGCCCCGCTCTCCCGAGCCGGCGGCGGAGGGCGGGGGAATCCACCAGCGTCCCGAGCGCGGCGGCAAGTGCGGCAGCATCCCGCGGCGCGACGAAGAGCCCCGTTACACCATTCACGACAATATCCAGGACCCCGTCGCAGTTCGTCGACACGACCGGAAGTTCCATCGCCATCGCCTCGATCAGGACGACGCCGAACGACTCAGCGTGAGAAGGGAACGCCAGGATGTCGAACGACGCCATCATGTCTGCCACGTCGCGACGGAATCCCGCAAACGTCACAATCCCACCGAGCCCGAGCGACGCGCTGCGCTGTCTGATGTGATCCGCGTACGCCTCCTCCCCCTCACTTGCCTCCCCTGCCACGAGGAAACGAACATACGGCCTTGAGCGCCCGAGCGATGCAGCCGCATCCAGCAGCTCCTCATGACCTTTGCCCGGGGAGAACCTTCCGACAAACCCCACCACGACCGTCCCGCGCGCGTAGCCGAATTCCGCCCTGATGCGCCGGCGATTGCCCTTTCCCGGCGAAAATGCAGTCGTGTCTATTGCGTCGTGCAGGGTGATGATTGCCTGAGGCTTCACGGGAGTTGTCTCCCGCACGTTCTGGTGAATGACCCCGGAGATTGCGAGGACACGCCGTACCCGTGAATACGTGTACCGGTGAAGAGGATCAAGCTTGTGCACGTAGGATCCCATCCGCTTGCTCAGGATGATTGCCGGGGAGGAACGGGCGCAATCAGCGGCAGGGACGACGATCGCGAGGTCCCGTGAGTGCTGGCAGTGGATGATCCCGATCTGGTTCCGTCTGAGGAAGCGGCTGAGCCGCCAGACGAGAGTCGGGTGGAGATATCCTGTGACGGGGAGCGGGACAAGCGGAATCCCGCGAGCGGCTGCCTCGCGGGCAAGGCTGCTGCCGGTGCAGCAGGCCAGCCAGAGGGGATGCCCGCGGCCCATCAGGTGTGCGGCCACCTCCAGCGCCTGCATTTCGAGACCGCCCCACGAGCGCGAAAAGCAGGT
>JBGPYM010000164.1:0-7104 GCA_041493205.1 Bacteroidota bacterium | reverse complement strand
TGAAGTCGCGGTTCCTGAACCGCTTCCCTGCCTCCGCAAGGACGTGGGACTCGCTGTTCCCCCACATGTGCCAGGTGGTTTCCCAGGAGCGGTGAAGTCCGTAGGGAAAGATTTGGGCGTCCCCTTCCTGCATGATGATCATACCTCGAGCGAGCCGGTCGATGAGTCGTTGCGTGCGTGCATCCCTAGTCGCGGAATGCCACTCGAGCAATCCGAGCGCCAGTTCCCCTGTTGCATCCGCGGCCGATTCATACAGGAGCCAGCGCGGAGTTCGAATCCCGTGCACGGTGTCCACCCTTCCGTATCGGTCGAGCAACTTCATTGCTTGCGGGAGCGAGCATTCTATGCCTGCGCGCAGACGGGAGGCAAATGCCGCATCGATCGGCCGGAAGACCCGATAGCCGAGGGACATGGCCCAAAACCCGCGTGCGGCCCACCACCCGAATGATTTGCGGCTTGTCGTCCCGTCACGGTTTATTGAATGATCAGACCGGATATAGTTGTAAAACTCGCCGTCGGGAGTCTGCATTGCCAGGACAAATTTGAGCAGACCTTTTGCTTCCTGCAAGCTTCGAATGTTCCCCGTGAGTTCGAAGTGGCGGAGATAGCACACTGCCGCGCGGGCGGCATCATCCACGCACGCGATCCCTTCCGGGCCGGATTCCTTCGCATCAACCCACTCGTATTCCGGATAGTTTGCATAGACGTGAACGATGGAGACAGAATCGCCGTTGAGGACCACCCTCTCGGTGAGGTGAGAGAGGTGGGCGAAATTGACAATCGAAAGCTGTGCGCCCGCCTGGGGCGCCAACAACAGGAGTGCCGCGATCAGGGATTTTTGGCGATTCACGAGTTCGGTTGTATGATACTCTTGATAGTCCGGCCTTCTCTCTGGAGCGCCAGGGCTTCGTGAACACCCGCGAGCGGGAACCGGTCGATCTGAAATCGGTCAACGCGCACCCTGCCGGATTCCAGCAGGGCGATGGACCGGGCAAACGAATGGGGATTGACGTATGACCCGACGATTGTCAGCTCCCTGGCATAGACTTTATTGGGCTCGAGAGGGACGGTTTCCCCCACCGGGCAGACGCCGAAAAATTCGACGGTCCCCCCTCTCCGCGCAAGGTCGACCGCGAGCCCGGCGGTTTCCGGTTTTCCGACGCACTCGATAACCACATCGGCTCCGACGGCGGTGAGTCCGATGACTGCATCGCGCAGATTGTCCGTGAGCGGGTCGAGCAGTTCGTCCGCTCCCAGCAAGCCGGCGAGTTCGCGCTTGTGCCGGAGCGGTTCGGCGACGATCACGCGCGACGCCCCGGAGAGGCGCGCGAGCTGGAGCATGATGAGTCCGATCGTTCCACCGCCAATGATGACGACACTGTCGCCAGGGCGGATACGGGCCCGATCGATGCCGTGGACCGCACAGGAGACTGGTTCCACAAATGCAGACTGCTCAATGGTCATCCCCTGCGGGACCGGATAGAGCTGAGCAGCCGGAACGATGTTCGATTCCGCCATGCCGCCGTCAATGTCCACGCCCAGCGCCCGGAGATTCAGACAGAGGTGAACAAGTCCGCGACGGCAATAGTAGCACGTTCCGCAGGCGATATTCGGATCGATCCCGACACGGTCCCCCGGCGAACAACCCTGCACTTCCTTGCCCAGGTCCACGATGGTCCCCGCGTATTCGTGCCCGAGGACGACAGGAGGCTTTGAACGCGACTTCCCTTCGACGATATGGACATCCGTTCCGCAGATACCGCAGGCGTCAACCTGCACGAGAACCTCCCCGTGGCCGAGACGTCGCAACGGACGTTCCACCACGTTCAGGGATCCCGGGCGTTCAAACAGGGCGGCTTTCATGTCAGTAGGCAATCGAGAGTGTGTCCCGTCCAGTAGTGCTCCTGCACCTGACGGTGATGGTATTCCATCCGGATTCCGCGTGTGGTCCGGCCAACCACTCTACCGGCTTCCCCGCCACGGTGACGCGTGCCGGCGGTGTCCGCATGGCCACTTTCACCACGACAGCGTGACCTGGAAAGGACGAGAGATCCATTGAGAGGGTTTTGGCTGCAGGGCCGGCGTGGACGTCTTCAAGAATCGTGTTGGCCGCGAGGACGACGGGGGTGCGGGAGGGCTTGGGCGCCGCTTTCAACGACCGGGCGCGCCGGGCAGACATCGGGAGAACGATAGAGTGGAGCGCTTTGCCGTCGGCGATGAGGGACCGGGCCCCGGTTGCAGACCCGGGGAGCTTTACGTCTTTGACTGTTCCGAAGGCAAGAGGAAATCTCACCTCAGGATGGATTCGGGAAGAGCCACGGGCGGGGACGCCCGTGCCACTACCACGGTCGGTACCGATCGAGTCATCGATGGGGACGGCCGTGCCACCAAGAGAAATGTTCCACTCGTCTTCATCGACGCCGAACAGGCGATACAAGGCATACAGGTAGAATCCACCGGCCCAGAGAAACGACGGTTTGTCGATTGTGCCGTACTCAGACGATGCAGTGTCTGCACAACGGTACTCGAACATTGCAGGGTGTCCGCAAGGGCTCGCCATAACGCCGTCCAACGACATAGTGCGCCGCAGGAAGTTTAGGGCGTCATTGGCACGGCCGAGGCGGGCGAGGGCCATGACATACCAGGCGTTGGCGTGCGGCCAGATACCTCCGTTAATATAGTAGTATGGCTGCCCCGCTTCGTTGCCTACCAGACGGTACGAGGCAATCGCATCTGTCGTCTGAAAATCCGCCGGCGCCACGGTCCGCACACCGAGCCGGGGATCTACGAGCTCACGCTCCGCAGTCGCTACCAGCCGGCGTGCGTGCACATCATCCAGGAGGCCATAGACTGCGGCGACGACGGGACCCATGAACACGTGGGGGTCCTCCTCGCGGCCAATCCTCTCCATCAAGTATTCGCGGCGAGGGTTCCAGAGCTGGGTCTGGAGCGCTTGTTGCATGGAATCGGCTATGGTTTCCAGCTCAAGAAGGTAAGAGCCACGGGCGGGGACGCCGGTGCTACTACGAGCGAGGTGGACATTCAACGCAACGTATTCGCGGAGGGCGCGGATTGTCAGGATAGTCAGATAGGCACGAGCGCCATCGACGTGGCCGATGTCCCACCAATCGGGGCGATACCCGTACATCAGGTTGTCCTCTCTTCTTTGCCGGAGCACTTCACTGATGCTCTTCGTGACCAGCGGGAAGAGGGTTCGGGCGGTTGCGCCATCACCTGAATGACGGAGATAGCTTCCCGTTGCAATGACAAACCAAAGGTGATTCCAATTGTCGGGCGTGCAGTATTCGGTCACGAAAGCACTGTCACGCCAGTAGTAGGCATGAGGAATAATGGAGTCCTTTGCGAGGGCAGCCACAAACCTGAGGTCGCGACGCACCCTTCCGGTATCCCACTGGACCGCTGCAAGGTCGGTGAGGAGCAAGTCATGGGTGAAGAAGAAGTTATATTCTGCCGGGCACGGCATCGGAACAATCCTGCCATCGATATAGTGTGCGTTCGCGGCAAGGATGCCCCGTGCCCAGGCGGCGGATCGATCCAGAGACGGGTCGCCGGACGAAAATCTTGTGCCCGAAAGGGCCAGGCGCTCAACCCGCAGGTCATATCGCCCGACCTCCTTCCGCCAGGTCCGGGGAAGTTTTTGGATGACGTTCGCCACCCGGGATGCGTCGCCGCTGCCGATGATCTGGACAATCGCAATGGAATCCCCCGGCGCGAGTGTTGCCCGGTAGACAAATGCTGCGACGGTGATCCCTTTCCCGGGTCCGCGGAATTCCCGTTTTCCGAGCTCAGCCGGCGAGCGCAACCAGTGCGAACCGCCGTGATCGTCAATGCCGAGTTCTTCACCGCTCGTTGTCCAGCCTGAAGGCCTCAGGCCTGCGTTCTGGACAAAGCAAACCGCCTGCCCGAGCGCGCGATCATCGAACCGGAAGAGCGCGGCCCCAGCGCCGGCATCATACTCCGTCCGGGCGGAGTCAAAGCGCGCGTACGTCTGACACGAGCGGAGCGTGATGCGAAGATGGGTATACGCTTCCAGCGCGACGGATGCTCCGGTCGTGTTGGTGAAGACGAGCCGGTAGACCATGGCCGGCGCGTCCTCGCAGAATTCGTAGGTCATCGTGCACGCAATTCCGCTGACCGTCTCATCGAACCGGACCCTGTGCGGACTCAGCGTATACGCCCAACCTTCCTTCCCGAGCTCCACAGGCGCTCCCCCGTTTACGCGCAGTGCTGCCGCCATGGGGCGTGATTCGCCGCGCTTCCAGTAATCAGTACTGACATCGATGCTGTTGGCGACGGGGGCATAGAAGCTGATCCGGGACGGGAGGGGCCTGCTTCCGTGAAATTCAACCCCTGCATAGGGACCGCCAACCTCGACCTGCCCGAACCGTCCGGCGAAATGCACGCTGAGCAGATCGCCAGGCTGTGCGGAGGCCGTGCAGGCGGGCAGGAGGATCGGGAGCAAGAGCCGCGTGAACAATGGGCATCTCATGTTCGTGCCGCGACCGGAAAAGAGGAGCGCGATGCAGAAGATTCCGCAGAGTAGCGGTACAGGGCGGCACCGCCGGCCTGGAGAGATACACCTTCCTGAAGCGTCACAGTCCCGGCCTCGACCGTCACTCTTCCCGCGGCGGACTCGTCCGATGCGACAAAGAGGACGATTTCATCGTGTACACGGAGCGCGAGCGCGATCAGCGAAGGATTGTCGACCGATACCGGAACGGGCACTCCGACGGTCAGGGGAAATCCACTCTTCACTGCGTGGGAGGAATAAAGGATCCCATCGTGCAGGAACGCATTCACTCTCTCTCCCTTTACCAGCAGGTTCTCGACCGCGATCCAGCGCCATTCCGGGGGAATGACAGGGGTGATTTCCAGATCGGTGAGCGTGACGTTCACCCCGAGCATACCCTCCACGCCCAGCCAGAGATAGGTCGGCGGCATCCAGGGACTCATCGTCATCCCCCTGCTGACAAACGATTCTCCGTGGAGGCGTTCAGGAAACTCACCCGGGACGACGTTGACGTAATCGCGCGGGCGGGGTGTTTGGGCGATGCAGTACGTGCTTCGCATCGCATCCGCGAGTTTTTGGGGGTCGTCCTTCCGGACGCAGAAAGCGGTCCAGGCCATGAGATTGGGCCAAACGCCACCCACCAGCTGATACCCGGCATCCGGATCATAATTCGCCTCGCGGGGGCTCACGGTCCGCAACCCGAACGGCGTCCAGAAATCGGGCGATGTGAGAACGGTGAGAATCCGCGCGCGCACGTCCGCGGGGGCGATGCCAAACATGACGGGAAAGATCAGATCGCCTGTGACATCGTGACGGCGCTCCCTTTCATTCGTCAGGTTCAGCAGGTACAGCCCGGTGCGCTCCGAACGGAGCGTCCTATTGATATTCTCTGTCAGTTCACCCGCGGCTGACTGGAACCGGGCAGCGTCCGCATTGTGGCCAAGGGCCGTCGCGGCGGCGGCAAGCAAAGAGAGCGCGGCGGCACATTCCGCATTGATCTCGGTGACGGCACCCGAGAGCGTGTATCCTTCGATGATATTTCTCCAGCCGCAGATACCCCAGACACCGGTTCCCGTGGCGCTGCAGCGGACGAGTCCCTCATGCACCTGCGCGATGATCCATTCGGCCGCACCCCTGAGGGCCGGATACTCCAGGCGCAGGAACGCCATGTCTCCTGTCGATGCCGCATAATGAATAAGGGCCAGGATGAAGAGAGGGGTATCGTCGTTAATGTTGAGGTTGTAGTCGTGCAGGACCGGCGTTGCCTCCGCAGCATGAATGTACTCCGTCAGTTTCCCGCCATCGTGCAGACAGGTCTGGAGGACCAGCTCGAGGACTCCGCGGGAAAACCGTGGGGTCAGGTAATCAGAACCCATCACATACCATGCCACATCGCGGACCACAACGATATCCTGCGGGGGATCATTCGTAAAACCTTTGCCGGCCTTGAAGAGATGCTGGACGCGCACGGTGTTGACTTTCGACCACTGCAGCCCGCGGTTGATAAGGGGATCGGGCGTGACGATATGCGTCCTGGCCAATACCTCTTCGATGCCATCGATGCTCTCTGAAAGCGCAGCGCGCGCTTCGTACAGCCGGTCTGCCGGTTGTGCGGCGTCCGCCGCTCCGATGGAAGAGATGCCGATCGAAAACGGCACTTCGCGCGTTTCCCCCGGGGGGACAGAGAAGAGATATTCGGCGCGAAGCGACCGGTTGTCCCCTTTCCAATGCTCAGGCGGGACCGGCTCCCGGATGACGCGGGTCTCGTGAGGCCTGCCGACCGTCGCCACCACGAACCCGAGTTCCTCCCTCTTGATAACAACCCGGGTTTCACTGTCTTCCGGCGAGGGATGCTTGGTAAAGAGCGGCGTTGGAAGCGCGGGGAACAGGAGTGTGTGGGTAACCCGGAACACACACTCCTTCGAACCGGCGTTGCGGAGTGTGATGATATACGCCCCTCCGGAGAGATCCGTCGCCTGGCCGGGCGCATCGTCAGGTACGAAGGGGAGAAAGAAAAGCTTCTCTGCCTGGCAGACTCCCTTTCCGAGGTGAGTTGCCTGCGATTCAGGACTGAATAATGTCTCCTCTGCTACGAGCTCCGCATCGCCGGCATAGATGCTGACCGACCATTCCCCGACGACAAACCGGTTCTCCCCCGAGCACCAGAGGCCCTGAAGGTCCGTCCGTGCATCGAGCCGGGCAAAGAGATACCGGTTCCCCAGGCTTGAGCCCGTGGAGAGGTCCTCCGTGCGATACCGGTATTGGAGCTTCTTCATTCGTCCTCAGGGGAAGGTTTGCCAGCGTTGATCGATCGTCGGGAATGCCACCCGCGGAAAAGTTCCTCCCGGTTTGTAGACGATCACGTCGATGCTCCGGTTGTCAGGGAGCAGACCGGCGCCGAGCGCCGCCACCGCCGCTTCCTCCACCGTTACCGGCGTCGAGACTTTGAGTTGCCTGAGCGTGCGGAAGATAAGCGTGGATTCCATCCGGTCGGCGAGATCCCGCCGGAGTTCATCCCGCACCTGTGCAAACGACACGGGCTGTCCGTCGGCATCGCGATACCGTTTCCGGTG
>JBGPYM010000378.1:0-2215 GCA_041493205.1 Bacteroidota bacterium | reverse complement strand
CGAATCCTGCTGCGCGTATGGCGTGTGTCGGGAGCGAAAACATGCGGACGGGGTACGGGCCGGTCCCTGTGAGGGATGCGCTGACAACGAGCGAGCCGCCGTCATCGGCAACCCGGGCCTCGAGTGTCAGCCGGCCGGCGCTCGTGGGCGCGTTTGTGAGCGCTGTGCGCGCCCCGGGACGGTACCAGTCTGCAGGCACCCCCGGGAGCAGTTCGATGAGGGAGTCCCTCTCCACCGCGAGCAGCGTCCGGACCGCGGTAATAAAGTACGCGCTCGCCTCTGCGTTTGCACCGTCTCCGGTGGAATACGTCCCCTTCGCCCTGACCTGTTGCTCCTCCACCCAGGTGCCGAGCCGTCCGGCGTGGTTCGCGAGATCATACAGCATCGTGATCGCGCGATCGTGCCTCCCCCGCCAGGAAAGGGTCGCAGCATGCATCGCGCCAAACCAGGTCCAGACTGCGTCCTTGGTCCAGCCCGCATCTGCCATGATTCCTTCCTGAAGGACCGCTTCCGCCATGGCAAGATTGCCGTCAATGAGAGAATCGATCAATGGGTCGGGATGTGCATAATACCGGGCGTACCGGAGCGGCATGAAAAAGCCGTACTGACCCCTCTGGGGCAGGGCCGCCGTGGTGTCCCCGATTGCCACGGGAAGGTAAAGATTTCCGAACCTGTCATGCCGCAGGCCTTTCCGCGCAGCCCGCAGATAGCACTCCAGGAGATCATCGAGCATGCCCCGCCAGGAGCCGGCCTCTTTTATATGGCCCAGCCACTGCGCGGTGGCTGATGCCTCCTCGAGCCCTGCCAGGGCAAACGCCGCGGTGCTGAAATCGGCCACCGATCCGGCCAGTCCCCCGTCTACAAAGCCTGCCGGGAAAAGGCCGAAATTCGCCGCAGCCGAATCCCCCTTTGTCGATTCCCGGATGTCATTGATCCATCTGATGGCCCGGAGCATCCTTGGCCACTGCTTTTCCATCCACCCTCTGTTCTCTGTCCACCGGGAATACCATCCAAGAGAGTAGACGAATACGGGAGTCTCGAGCCACGCATTGTACGGCGAGGCGACACGGATGCGGCCGTCCGGCTGCTGATAACGAAAGGTGCCCTCAAGATAGCGGCGCACGGAGGCCGTATCGCCCAGAAACATCAACGGCTCACCGATCATGATAGCGTCGAGAAAGAACAATCCCCGGTAGACGGTAGGTCCCGGCTGGAACACGGGCTCCCCGTCGACGATATCCGCGGCCTGGTACAGATTCCGGATGTTTACATCCAGAAGTCCCTGAAGGGCTGTATCCGGAACGTGGATCACGCCATGCGGTATCGTCCTGAGATTTCGCCAGTAGTCTGCGGCGCGCATCTTCTCCTGTGCGAGATCAGTCCGGGGCTGCACGGGCGCGATTCCATGGGAGACGATGATTGCGGCCTTCCGGGTTCCGTCGCGGAATGGAAATATCCATCGTCGCGTATTGCCATCGTCGACCGGCGTTCCTGCAGCGGGTTTCGGCGAACAGCGAATGCGCATCCCGAGCCCGAGATCGATGACCCCGCTCTGCTCGTTGTACGTTACGGGGCGACGGGTCGTAATGGTGAGCGCAGGCTTTTCCCCGGTGCCGTCGAACGACGCGATGAGGGCGTCGTCCCGCGGTTCCGCCGGGAGCCGGACAAGCTCAGTCCCGCATTCCCAGATAACCTCCGCCTTCCCGTCCAATCGCCCCGCAGCGACGCTGTCCGCAGAGAGCAGCGTGCCGCCGGGAAAAATCCAGAATGCGTTCAGGATGACGTTCGGATCGGGGCTCTCCGGCGCACAGCACGCCTCAATTTCCAGCGCACCGTCGTTGTTTGCATCCATCCCGTTAAAAATCAGGACGGAGGGCGTGTTCTTTTCCAGACCCTTCCTCGGGTCAAATTTCCGGGGCTCCGAACCTTCGACGCGCAGCTCAAGCACCCGCTGGCCCGGACCTGACTTGTACGATTCGCAGATCCCCAGGGCGACCACTTTGCGGCTGCCGCGCGGCACCGCGACCCGGTAGGTGATCGGCCTGTTTGTTCCCCATGCGACATTTCGAAACGGACCGTCAGGGGCGCCGGCGGATCCGGACCAGGCAATTGCGCCGGCAAGATGCCCTACACGTGTGACCCTGCCGGAAGTGAATGATCCCGGCGCCGGAGCGGGGCGGGGGAGAAGACAGAAGGTTTCCTCGGTGATCGTCAT
>JBGPYM010000024.1:0-20515 GCA_041493205.1 Bacteroidota bacterium | reverse complement strand
GCGTCGTGACGAAAATCCTGGAATAAGCGTTCACTTAAAACGGAGTACCTCATAACGTGGCCGGGCAAAAGATTCGCATCAAGCTGAAATCATACGATCACAACCTGATCGACAAGTCTGCGGAGAAGATCATCAAGACTGTGAAGTCAACAGGCGCTGTGGTCTCAGGCCCGATTCCGTTACCCACGAAGCGTACGGTGTACACTGTGCTTCGGTCTCCTCACGTTGACAAAAAGTCGAGGGAGCAATTCGAGACGCGCGCCCACAAGCGGCTGATCGACATCCTCAACTCGACCAACAAGACCGTCGACTCCTTGATGAAGCTCGATCTCCCCGCGGGCGTCGACGTCGAGATCAAAGTGTAATCCGCGATTCGTTCTCGTATGGTGGGTGTACGGTGCGTACCGGAGGGGCGTCGCTCCGCCGGTGGGAGTAGTGTGTTGTCTCCTTTATAACGGATGATGGCATGAACGGACTGTTGGGCAAAAAAATCGGGATGACGAGCATCTTCGACGATGCGGGCCAGGTCATTCCCTGTACGGTGATCGAAGCCGGTCCCTGCTACGTCACGCAGATCAAGACGAAGGACCGGGACGGTTACGTCGCGGTGCAGCTGGGATTCGAAACGGCGAAGGAACGCCTGGTGAACAAACCCGCCCGTGGACACTTCGCGAAAGCGAAGGCGCCCGCGACACGTATCGTGCGCGAGTTCCGCGCGGACGGGAACGCCGAGGTCCAGCCGGGGCAGGAGATCAAGGTGGCGACGGTGTTTGCCAAGGGCGACGTGGTGTCCGTCATCGGGACCTCCAAGGGGCGCGGTTTTCAGGGCGTCGTGAAACGCCACCACTTCGGCGGCGGCTTCCGGACGCACGGCCAGAGCGACCGCGAGCGCGCACCGGGATCCATCGGTTCCTCGTCCTACCCGTCCCGCGTGTTCAAGGGCATGCGCATGGCGGGCCGCATGGGAGGCGAACAGGTGACCGTCCGCAACCTGAAGGTCGTCGGCATCATTCCGGACTCCAACCTGCTGCTGGTGAAGGGATCGGTCCCCGGCGCCATCAACGGGTATGTTGAGATTCATAAAAACGTGGTCCACTAACTCACGGACGCGGCGATGGAACTTGAAGTTTATAAGAAAGACGGCTCAAAGTCGGGCGAGAAGGTGAAGCTCTCCGCCGACATCTTCGGGATCGAACCGAACCAGCACGCGATTTACCGGGCGGTCCGCACGTACCTGGATAATCAGCGCCAGGGCACGTCGAAGGTGAAGACACGGGCCGAAGTGCGCGGCGGCGGCAGGAAGCCGTTTAAGCAGAAACATACCGGACAGGCGCGCCAGGGATCCTCCCGCTCGCCCGTCATGGTCGGCGGCGGGTCGATCTTCGGACCGAAGCCGCGCGACTATTCGAATGCGCTCCCGGCAAGCCTCAAAAAGCTCGCCCGCAAGTCGGCCCTCTCCCACAAGGCGAAGGAAGGGCAGATCCGGATCGTCGAGGATTTTACTTTCGGCGCCCCGAAGACCAAGGACATGGTGGCCGTGCTGCAGGCCCTCGCACTCGGCTCCACCAAGACGCTCATGCTCGTGCCGAAATCCGACATCAACGTCGTCAAATCCGGACGCAATGTCCCGCAGTTCGACGTGAAGGAAGCCGACAAGGCCTCCACCTACGACTTTGTGAACAACCAGGTCCTCCTCATTCAGAAGAGCGCCGTCGAGGTTCTTCAGAATACCTTTAAGAATTAACGACAATGCCCGGAATCCTGAAACGCCCGATTGTGACCGAGAAGATGACCGCCCTCCAGGAGCGTGGACAGTATGCCTTCGAGGTGGAACTCGCCGCGAATAAGATCGAGATCGCGCGCGCGGTCGAAAAGAAATTCAATGTCACCGTTGTGGACGTGCGCACCAGCCGCCACAAGGGGAAAATGAAATCGCAGATGACCCGCAAGGGCCGGTTTGCCGGGCGGACGCCGGAATGGAAAAAGGCGATCGTGCGGCTGAAGGACGGCGACAAGATCCAGTTCTTCCAGAACGTTTGAGCAGGGACAGACCGTCATGGCACTTCGCAAGCTGAAACCGAAAACACCGGGCACGCGCTGGATGTCCGTGTCGTCGTTCGACGAAATCACGAAGACCCGGCCGGAGAAAAGGCTCCTGGAGCCGCTCAGGAAATCGGGCGGCCGGAATAACACCGGGCGCATCACCTCCCGGCATCGCGGGGGCGGCCACAAGCGGTTCTACCGGGTCATCGACTTCAAGCGGAACAAGTTCGGGATGGATGCCCAGGTGGCGGCCATCGAGTATGACCCCAACCGCTCGGCCCGGATCGCGCTGCTGCAGTACCAGGACGGCGAGAAACGCTATATCGTCGCCCCCGACGGCATCAAGGTCGGCGATGTCCTCCGCTCAGGCCCTGACGCGGAAATCAAGGTCGGCAACGCCCTCCCGCTGGCGGGCATCCCCGCGGGAACGTTTGTGCACAATATCGAAATGCGGCCGGGCAAGGGGGCTCAGATCGCGCGCAGCGCCGGGATGAGCGTCCAGCTGATGGCGAAAGAGGGGAAATTCGCCCAGCTCCGGCTCCCGTCCGGTGAAATCCGCAACGTGCCCGCGGAGTGCCTGGCAACGATCGGTGCGGTGGGAAACTCCGACCATGAAAACATCAGCGTCGGCAAGGCAGGACGGTCGCGGTGGCTCGGCATCCGCCCCCAGTCGCGCGGCGTGGTCATGAACCCGGTCGATCACCCGCACGGCGGCGGCGAAGGGAAGAGCCCCCAGGGAAATCCTCATCCGGTCTCGCCGTGGGGATGGCACACGAAGGGCAAGAAGACCCGCTGGAGAAAAAATCCCTCCAGCAAGTTCATCGTCAAACGGAGAAGGTAACAGCACCATGGCCCGTTCCCTGAAGAAAGGCCCCTTCGTCAGCCAGCGGCTGATTGAACAGGTGGAAGCCCTCAACAAATCGAACCAGAAGAAGGTCATCAAGACCTGGTCGCGGGCATCGACCGTCACCCCCGATTTTGTCGGGCACACGTTCGCGGTGCACAACGGCAATAAATTCATCCCGGTGTACGTGCACGAAGGCATGGTGGGTCACAAGCTGGGCGAATTCGCCCCGACCCGCACCTTCCGCGTTCACCCCGGGATCAAGAAGGAAGAGACGACCACACCGGCGTAAGACGCACGACAGAGGACGCAATGGAAGCACAGGCAATCAACAGGTACATCAGCACGTCGCCGCGCAAAATGCGGCTCGTTATCGATCTCATCCGCGGGAAGTCCGTTGCGGAAGCGCTGCACCTGCTCCACTTTTCGCCGAAGCATGCGTCGAAGGTGGCGGAAAAGGTGCTCCGCTCGGCGGTGGCAAACCTTCAGAACAAGGACGAGTCGGGACGCCTGGAACCCGAGGATATCGTGGTCAAGCGCGCCAGCGTTGATTGCGGGATGACAATGAAGCGGATCAGCCCGGCACCCATGGGACGCGCATTCAGAATCAGGAAGCGGTCCAATCACGTCACCATCGTGGTTGAGCCGCGCACGACGGGCGTTCCTGCGCCGGCGCGCAAACAGGCCGCCAAGGCGCATCCCAAAGCAGCGAAAGCGCCCGCTGCGGCAACGAAGAAATCGTAATCCTCAGGAGGAGCATTGGGACAAAAAGTCAATCCGATCGGCCTGCGGCTGGGCATCATCCGCTCGTGGGACTCGAACTGGTACGATGAAAAATCGTTCGCCAGCAAGCTCGCCGAGGACACCACGATCCGCAATTATGTCCGGAACCGCCTGAAGAAGGCGGGGATCTCACGGATTCTCATCGAGCGGACGCCGAAACGGGCCGTCATCACCATCAACACTTCCCGTCCCGGCATCGTGATCGGACGCAGCGGCAAGGAAATTTCGCAGCTCGAGGAAGAACTGAAGAAAATCACCAGCAAGGAAGTCAAGATCCTGATCAATGAGATCAAACGCCCCGAGCTCGACGCCTACCTCGTCGCCGAGAACATCGCGCAGCAGCTCGAAGGACGCATCGCGTTCCGCCGGGCGATGAAGAACGGCATCACCGCTGCCATGCGCATGGGCGCCGAAGGGGTCCGCGTGATGACCTCCGGCCGCCTGGGCGGTGCGGAAATGTCCCGGCGTGAACAGTACAAGGAAGGTCGCATCCCGCTCCACACGCTGCGGGCCGACATCGACTATGCCACCGCCACCGCGCGCACGGTCTACGGCGCCATCGGCGTCAAAGTGTGGATTTGCAAGGGTGAAGTGCTTGACGCTCAACAGAGCATGCAGGCTCCTCCCCGTCGTGGGCAACAGCAAGAACGATAACGGAGCGCGTCTGCCATGTTGATGCCGAAACGAGTCAAGTACCGGAAAGCCCAGCGGGGACGCATGCGCGGCAAGGCCACCCGGGGAGCACGCGTGGATTTCGGGGATTACGGGCTCAAGGCCCTTGAACCGGCATGGATCACGCAGCGCCAGATCGAGGCCGCCCGCGTCACCCTCACACGGCTGATGAAGCGCGAAGGACGCGTCTGGATCCGGATATTCCCGGACAAGCCGGTGACCAAGAAGCCCGCCGAAACACGCATGGGAAAAGGGAAAGGCGCCCCCGAATACTGGGTGGCCGTCGTCAAGCCGGGACGCGTGATGTTCGAAGTGGGAGGAACCAGCAAGGCCGTTGCGATCGAGGCCCTGACGCTTGCGTCGCACAAGCTGCCGATCAAGACCAGGATCAGCGCCCGTCCCGACCTCGAAGGAAAGTAACAGCAGAGAACGGAGCAGCAATGAAAGCAAGAGAAATGAAGGATCTGTCGCTCGAAGAACTCCGGAAACGGCTTGCCGACGAGCAGGAGAGCCTCGCGAACCTCCGCTTTCAGCTCGCCACGAGCCAGCTGGAGAGCCCGATCAAGGTCCGGACCGTGCGCCGCGACATCGCGAAGATTATGACTGTCATCCGGCAGCGGGAGCGTGCGGTGACGGCCACACCAGCAACGGAGAAAGTGACACCATCATGAGCCCAGCAGCACAGGCGCCCGCCGCGGCGCCGCGCACGTCGAAACGAAAAGTCAGGGTCGGTAAGGTCGTCAGCAATAAGATGGCGAAGAGCATCGTGGTCGCCATCGAGCGGCGGGTGCCGCATCCGCTCTACAAGAAATATTTCCGGCGTACCACCAGGCTCATGGCGCACGACGAAAAGCGGGAAGCGGGCATCGGCGATACGGTGAAGATCATGGAAACCCGGCCGCTCAGCAAAATGAAACGGTGGCGGCTCGTCGCAATCGTGGAAAAGGCGAAGTGAGTTACGACTACGGAGTTGACCAATGATCCAGGAAGAAACCAATCTCGTCGTCGCCGATAACTCCGGCGCGAAAAAGATCCGCTGCATCCGGGTGCTCGGCGGATCCGACCGCCGCTATGCCGGTCTCGGAGACGTGGTCGTCGTGTCGGTGAAAACCGCCATCCCGGGCGCGACCGTCAAAAAGGGGGAGGTGGCCCGTGCCGTGATCGTGCGCACCAAGAAGGAAACGCTCCGGAAAGACGGCTCCTTCATCCGGTTCGACGAAAACGCCGCCGTGCTGATCAACGAGCAGGGGGAACCCCGCGGCAGCCGCATCTTCGGCCCCGTCGCCCGCGAGCTGCGCGAGAAGCAGTATATGAAGATTGTGTCCCTGGCCCCCGAAGTTCTGTAATAGAAGAGCGAGGACTGAGCATGAAAATCCGGAAAAACGACAACGTGATGGTCATCGCCGGGAATGCCCGCGGGAAGAGCGGCAAGGTGCTCAAGGTGTACCCCGAGCGCGAACGCGTGATCATCGAAGGCGTGAATATCATCAAGCGCCACAGCCGCCCGAATCAGAAAAACCCCCAGGGGGGTATCGTGCAGCGCGAGGCGGCGATCCACGTGTCCAATGTCATGCTGCTCGATCCGAAGACCAACGAGGTGACCCGCGTCGGCACCAGGGTCGTGCTGGATGCGGTGACGGGGAAGAAAAAGCGGATGCGGGTTGCAAAAACCACCGGCGAAACGTTTTAAGAACCTAAACCGAGGCCACAGCAGCTGGTATGAGCGACGAGAAGCAGAAAAAGCCGAAGCAGCAGGCGGGAGAAAAAGTCCCGAAGCAGAAAGCGGATGCGGCCGCCCCGAAAACCCCCAAAGCCAAAACGCCGAAGGAACACGTCGTTGCGCGCCTGGCGGAAACCTACAAGCGGGAGGTTGTTCCCTCGCTGATGAAGCTCTTCAAGTACCGGAGCCCGATGCAGGTTCCGCGCCTGGATAAAATCGCGATTAACATCGGCGTCGGCGAGGCCACCCAGGACGCGAAGCTGGTCGAGGCGGCGGCTCGCGACCTCGAAGCCATCGTCGGACAGAAAGTCGTCATCACGAAGGCGAAGAAGTCGATTTCAAACTTCAAGCTCCGGGAAAAAATGCCCATCGGCTGCAAAGTGACCCTCCGGCGGGCGCATATGTATGAATTCCTCGACAGGTTCATCAGCGTCTCGGTCCCCCGCATCCGCGACTTCCGCGGACTGTCGGACAAGTCGTTCGACGGACGGGGCAATTACACGATCGGCATCAAGGAACACACGGTGTTCCCGGAAATCGACGTCGACAAGATCACCAAAGTGTTCGGCATGGACATCACGATCGTGACCACCGCACGGACGGACCAGGAGGCGTACGAGCTCCTGAAGTCGTTCGGCATGCCGTTCGTGAAGCGCGAAGAGGTACTCGAAACACAGCAGGCATAAACCCACAGGAGTTCCGGGATATGGCGAAAACCAGCTCGATTGCGCGCCAGGCAAAGCGCGAACGCCTCGTCGCCAAGTATGCGGCGATCAGGAAAGAATTGAAAGAGAAGGGCGATAACGCGGGACTGCAGAAGCTCCCGCGGAACAGCAGCCCGAGCCGCCTGCACAGCCGGTGCAAGATCACGGGGCGCCCGCGGAGCTACATGCGCAAATTCGGCGTCTCGCGCATCGCGTTCCGTGAAATGGCACTCGACGGGAAAATTCCCGGCGTCACCAAGGCAAGCTGGTAAGCGCATGCACGCACACGTCGTTCCGTCAGAAGCAGGAGTGGAAACCCCATGACCGATCCCGTCGCTGATTATCTCACCCGGCTGCGCAACGCCATCCAGGCAAAGCACAAACGGGTCGACATTCCGGCATCGAACCTGAAGCGCGAGCTGACCAAATTGCTGGTCGCCAAGAAGTTCATCGCCGGTTTTACGGAGGTGAAGGAAACAGCCCAGGGCGTCCTGCGCCTCCAGCTGAAGTATAATGACGGCCAGCCGGTGATCAGCGGCCTCCAGCGCGTCAGCAGGCCCGGACTCAGGTCCTATGTCGACGCGGAGAGGGTCCCCCGCGTCCTCGGCGGCCTCGGCATGGCGGTCATCTCGACCCCGCGGGGGCTGATGACCGACAAGGAAGCGCGCGAGGCGAGGGTCGGCGGCGAAGTCCTTTGCGAGATCTGGTAATCGAGGAGAATCCATCGTGTCACGAATCGGCAGAAAACCCATACCCGTCACCACAGGGGTCAAGGTCCGGAAAGACGGGCAGAACATCACCGTGACGGGACCCCGCGGAGAACTCGCGGCGGCGGTCCATCCCGCCATCGGCGTGGAAATCAAGGGGAATACCATCGCCCTGGGACGCTCCACAGACCTGAAAGAACACCGCGCGCTCCACGGCCTCTGGCGTGCGCTGCTCGCCAACATGGTGCGGGGCGTCACCGAGGGGTACGTCAGGAAGCTCGAGCTGGTCGGCGTCGGGTACCGCGCCGAGCTGAAAGGGAAGAAACTGCAGCTCATGCTCGGCTTCTCGCACCCGATCCTCTTCGTCCCGCCCGAAGGGATCAAGATTGAAACGCCGGCGCAGACGAACATCACCATCAGCGGCATCGACCGCGCGCTGGTCGGCCAGGTGGCGGCGAAAATCCGTTCGTTCCGGCCCCCGGAACCGTACAAAGGCAAGGGAATCAAATACGAAGGCGAGTACATCCGCCGCAAGGCAGGCAAGGCTGCGGCCGCCAGCGGCGCCAAGGTCTAACGTCTCTCACTCCGGAATCAGTCGCAATGATTACGAAACGCAAATTCGAACACCGCAACCGGCTGAAGCACCATATCCGCATCCGCATCACGGGCACGCCCGAGCGGCCGCGGCTGACGGTCTTCAAAAGCCTCCGGAATGTCTATGCGCAGATCATCGATGACGCGCACGGGGCGACCATCGTCTCGGTGTCCAATCTCTCGAAGCTCGTGCGCGATCAATTCAAGGATCTGAAAGGGCAGACCGCGAAGGCGAAACTGGTCGGCAAACTCGCCGCACAGCAGGCGCTGGAGAAAAAAATCACGCAGGTGGTCTTCGACCGGAACGGCTACCTCTACCACGGCGTGGTCAAGGCGGTGGCCGACGGAGCGCGGGAGGGCGGCCTGAAGTTCTGAATCGTCCTCCGCCGCAACGGTCCGCGCGTACAATTGTCGGGTCGTCTAATGGCAGGACAGCGGCCTTTGGAGCCGCTAGTAGAGGTTCGACTCCTCTCCCGACAGCACGGCAGGAGTGAATTGGAACAGTCTTCTCACGAGAAAAAGAGGGTACAGGGTGGCACGAATCAAGGCAAGTGAACTCGAGCTCAAAGACCGGCTCGTGCACATCAACCGGGTGGCCAAAGTGGTCAAGGGCGGCCGGCGGTTCAGCTTTAACGCGATCGTCGTGGTGGGAGACGGCAAAGGCCACGTGGGGATCGGGCTCGGCAAGGCCAATGAGGTCGCCGACGCCATCTCCAAAGGGGTCGACGATGCGAAGAAAAACGTCGTGCGGGTGCCGATTGTCAACGGGACAATTCCGCACCCGGTCATCGGCAAATTCGGCGCCGGCCGCGTTATGCTCAAACCGGCGTCCCCCGGCACGGGGCTCATCGCCGGCGGCGGCGTCCGCGCCGTGCTCGAATCGGCGGGCGTCCATGACGTGCTCACCAAGTCCATGGGGTCCTCCAACCCCCACAATGCGGTCAAGGCCACCATGGCGGCGCTGCTGAGCCTGGTGGATGCCAGGACCATGGCGTCGCGCCGTGGGATTGAACTGCCGGAATTGTTCGGAGCCGCGGCGGCTCCCGTGTCACACTAGCACGAGCGTACGGCCATGGCAAAGAAAATCAAGATCACACAGGTGCGGAGCATCATCGACCAGATCGAGCCGCAGAAGCGCACGATCCTTGCGCTGGGGCTCGGCCGTCCGAATTACACCGTTGTCAAGAACGACACACCCCAGATCCGTGGGATGATCCGCAAGGTCATCCACCTCGTGCGTGTCGAAGAGGTTCCTTAACGCGATTCAGTCATCAGGGTCTCCCATGGCAAAAGACATTCTCAGCAACCTGACGCCCGCGGAAGGGTCGCGGAAAAACCGCAAGCGGATCGGCCGCGGACAGGGTTCCGGCCGCGGCGGCACCTCAACGCGCGGCCATAAAGGCGCAGGGTCACGGTCGGGAACACGGTACCGCGCATGGTTCGAAGGCGGCCAGATGCCGCTCGTCCGGCGCCTCCCGAAGCGCGGATTCCACAGTCCGTTCCGCGTCGAGTACCAGGTGGTCAATTGCGATACGCTCCAGAAGCTGGCGACGGAGGGGAAGATCGGCGGGGCGACAGTGACGCCGGAAGTCCTCGCACGGATCGGCGTCGTGAAGAAGGCGAACGCTCCGGTCAAGGTGCTCGGCACCGGCGAGCTGAAGGCAAAACTCGATATCGCCGCGCACGCGTTCAGCAAGTCCGCCCTGCAGAAAATCGAAACGGCGGGCGGGAAAGCGCAAACGATCAGCTCAACCTCCAAAACGAATGGCTAAGCTCGGCGAGAGTTTTCGCAACGTTTTTAAAATCCAGGAGCTCCGCGCGCGGCTGCTGTTCACCGCCGCCCTCCTGATCGTCGTGCGCCTCGGCGCGCATGTCACGCTCCCGGGCGTGGACGGATCACTGCTGGCACGGGCGGAAGCGAACCAGGCCGCCAACACGCTCTTCGGTCTCTATGACCTGTTCGTGGGAGGCGCGTTCAAGAATGCGGCGATCTTTGCCCTCGGCATCATGCCGTATATCAGTTCGTCCATCATCCTGCAGCTGCTGGGGGCGGTGGTCCCGTACTTCCAGAAGCTCTCCAAGGAGGGCGAGGAGGGACGGAAGAAACTGAATCAGCTCACGCGGTACGGCACTGTGCTTGTTGCGGCGCTGCAGGGGTGGGGCGTGAGCGTCCGCCTCACCAGCCTGAGCATCGAGGGGCTCCCGATTGTCCCCGTGGAAATACAGGGCATCGGCTTTACGGTGAGCACCGTCCTGTTCCTGGCGACCGGCACCATGTTCATGATGTGGCTCGGGGAGCAGATCACCGAGCGGGGGATCGGCAACGGCATCTCGCTGATCATCTTTATCGGCATCATCGCCCGCTTCCCGCACTCGATCGTCGATCAGTTCCGCGTAAGCCAGAATCTGATTATCGGCCTGATCATCCTTGCGGTCATGGTCGCAATCGTCGCGGGCGTCGTCCTCGTGACGCAGGGGACGCGCCGCATCCCCGTGCAGTATGCAAAGCGGGTCGTCGGCCGGAAGGTGTACGGAGGCGTGACGCAGTACATTCCCCTGCGCGTCAACACCGCGGGGGTCATGCCGATCATCTTTGCGCAGTCGATCATGTTCATCCCGAGCACGATCCTGACGTTCTTTCCGGAAAGCGAGTTCATGCAGAGCCTGTCGGGGTATTTCCAGTACACCTCGTTTACGTACTCGTTTTTCTACGGGCTCATGATCGTGTTCTTCACCTACTTTTATACGGCAATCGCATTCAACCCGAAAGACGTGTCCGAAAACATGCAGAAGCAGGGCGGGTTCATCCCCGGTATCCGTCCGGGCAAGCATACGTCGGATTTCATCGACAATATCCTGACGCGCATCACGCTGCCGGGATCGATCTTCCTTGCGATCATTGCGATCCTCCCGGCATTCGTGTCACGGTTCGGCGTGACGGCGTCGTTCGCCCAGTTTTTCGGCGGCACCAGCCTGCTGATCATGGTCGGCGTCGCGCTTGATACGCTGCAACAGGTGGAATCCCACCTGCTCATGCGGCACTATGACGGGTTCATGAAGTCGGGGAAGATGAAGGGCCGGATGCGGTAGGCGTCCGCCATGGCAAAAGTCCACATCAAATCGCGGCGCGAGATCGGGCTCATCAAGGAAAGCTGCCGGATCGTCGCAGAGGTGCTGGCGCTGCTCGGTCCGCGCGTCACGCCGGGGACGAAGAGCCGGGACCTGGATGCCATCGCCGAGGAGTACATCCGCTCGCGGGGCGGTGTGCCGGCCTTCAAAGGATACGGACACGACAGGACCAACCTGTTTCCGGGTACCCTCTGCGTGTCGATCGACGACGTCGTCGTGCATGGCATTCCGGACGGCCGGACGATCGAGGAGGGACAGGTGGTGTCGGTCGACGTCGGCGTCAAGAAAGAAGGATACTACGGGGACGGCGCACGGACCTATCCCGTGGGGCGGGTGTCGGAAGAGAAACTCCGCCTGCTGCGCGTGACCGAGGAGTCGCTGCTCAAAGGCATCGCGGAGGCGCGGGCAGGAAACCATCTGCATGATGTCTCGGCGGCCGTCCAGCGGCATGTGGAAGAGGCGGGGTTCGCGGTGGTGCGGGACCTCGTCGGCCATGGCATCGGCCGGAACCTGCACGAGGAACCGTCGGTCCCCAACTTCGGGGAGGCGGGAACGGGAGTCGTGCTGAAGGAGGGAATGACCCTGGCAATCGAGCCGATGGTCAATGCGGGCACCGGCCGTGTGAGGATGGAAGACGACGGGTGGACCGTCCGCACGGCGGACGGCAGGCCGTCGGCGCATTTCGAACACACGATCGTCGTAACGGCGGGTGAGGCCGAAATCCTCACGAAGTAAACGGTTCCGACTATGGCAAAACAGGGTCCGATTAAGGTCGATGGCGTCATCACCGAGACGCTGCCCAATGCGATGTTCAAGGTCAGCCTTGAGGGCGGGCATAACGTGCTGGCCCATATCTCGGGGAAGATGAGGATGAATTTCATCAAGATCCTGGTGGGGGACAAAGTGACGGTGGAACTCTCGCCGTATGACCTCTCCAAGGGGCGGATCACCTACAGGTATAAATGACGGGGCGGGTATCATGAAAGTACGGTCATCGGTCAAGAAAATCTGCATCAACTGCAAAATCATACGGCGCAAGGGTGTCGTCCGCGTGATCTGCAAGAATCCGAAACATAAACAGCGTCAGGGTTAAAAAGGAGGCATCCGTTTGGCTCGTATTGCGGGTATCGATCTGCCGAAAAAGAAGCGCGCTGAAGTCGGCCTGACCTACATCTTTGGCATCGGGCGGACCTCCGCCCGGGCAATCCTCGGGAAGGCGGGCGTCGACGTCAACAAGAAAATCGCCGACCTCAATGACGACGAGGTCGCAAAAATCCGCAGCATCATTACCGCCGACTACAAGGTCGAAGGCTCCCTGCGGAGCGACACCCAGATGAACATCAAGCGGCTGATGGATATCGGCTGCTACCGGGGCATCCGCCACCGCAAGGGACTCCCGGTCCGGGGACAGCGGACACGGACCAATTCCCGCACGCGCAAGGGACGCCGGAAAACCGTCGCAGGAAAGAAGAAAGTCGCCGCGAAGACCTGACGGTCTGCGCACGCGCAGGCGTACTCATTTCATACGATTGTCTGGAGGATACTGTGGCGAAAACCACCCCCGCACCGGGAGCCGGTGCAGAACAGATCAAGAAGAAGAAACGCATCCAGGTGGACGTCAGCGGCAAGGCGTTCGTCAAGGCCACGTTCAACAACGTGATCGTGACCATCACCGACGTCTATGGCAACACCATCAGCTGGTCGTCCGCCGGCAAGAACGGATTCAAGGGATCGAGGAAAAACACCCCGTTCGCCGCACAGGTCTCCGCCGAAGCCGCGGCGAAGGCGGCGCACGATCTGGGGCTCCGGAAGGTCGAGGTGTTCGTCAAAGGGCCGGGGTCCGGCCGCGAGGCGGCCATCCGCGCGCTGCAGACAAGCGGACTGGAAATCTCCAGCATCAGGGACGTCACGCCGATCCCGCATAACGGCTGCCGCCCCCCGAAGCGGCGCAGAGTGTAGAGTCCAACGGCAATCGCAGACTGAAAAGAAAGAGAGACTATGGCACGTTATACCGATGCGAGTTGCAGGCTGTGCAGGCGCGAGCGGCAGAAGCTCTTCCTGAAGGGAACCAAGTGCTTCACCGAGAAATGTCCGGTGGAACGCCGCGCATTCCCCCCTGGACAGCACGGGCAGAACCGCCGCGCGAAGATTTCCGAATACGGCGTGCAGCTCCGCGAAAAGCAGAAAGTCAGGCGGATGTACGGGCTCCAGGAGACGCAGTTCCGGAACACGTTTGAACGCGCCCTGAAACAGACCGGGCGCACCGGCGAGACGCTTATCAAGCTGCTCGAGCGCCGCCTCGACAACGTGGTCTACCGGCTCGGGCTGGCTCCCTCGCGCAAAGCCGCCCGGCAGCTCGTCAATCACGGCCACTTCCTGGTGAACAACCATCCGGTCGATATCCCGTCGTATCTGATGCGCGCCGGCGAAACGATCCAGGTGCGGGAAAAAAGCAAGAAACTCGAAGTGCTCCACGCTTCCATGAAACGTATGAAGGATACCGCAATGCTCCCGTGGCTGAGCCTTGACAAGGCCGCCATGGTCGGTACATTCCTGAACGTGCCGGAACGGGCCGATATCCCGTTGAATGCCGATGAACAGCTCATCGTCGAACTGTACTCCAAGTAAGAAAAGGGTAGACCGACCATGACAACCGGAACCATGCAGATGCCGGAAAAAATCCAGCTCGACGAATCGACGTACTCGCCGGTCTTCGGACGCTTTATCGTCCAGCCGCTGGACAAGGGATTCGGCGTCACCATCGGCAACGCCATGAGGCGCGTCCTCCTGTCGTCTCTGCCGGGCTACGCGATCACGGCGTTCAGGGTGGAGGGAGTGCAGCACGAATTCTCCACCATCCCCGGCGTCGTCGAGGACGTTCCCGACATCGTCCTGAACCTGAAGCAGATCCGGATGAAGCTCGTCAATAAGAAGACGACCCGGATCCTCGTCCCTCTCAAAGGGCCGCTCGACGTGACCGCCGCGGAGATCCAGAAAGCCTCTCCGGACGTGGAAATCCTGAACCCGAAGCTCCACATCGCCACGCTGAACGCCGAGGCAAATTTCGAACTGGAGCTCCGGATCGGCCGCGGCGTCGGCTATGCCGTGGCGGAAGAGAACAAGGCGCCCGACCAGGTCCTCGGCGTGATCCCGATCGATTCGATCTTTACGCCGATCCTCAACGTGCGGTACTTCGTGGAGACGACGCGCGTCGGACAGCAGACCGACTACGAGAAGCTGACCATCGAAATCGACACGGACGGATCCATCGCCCCCGAGGACGCCCTCGCCTACGCGGGCAAAATCCTGCGCGACCATATTCAGCTCTTCATCAACTTCGACATGGAGCCGGAGGCGCCCAAGGAGGAATCGGAACAGGACGCGGAGTTCGCGCGCATCCGGAAGGTGCTGCTGACCCCCGTCGACGAGCTCGAGCTCTCCGTCCGCTCGCATAACTGCCTGCGCGCCGCCAACATCAAGACCATTGCCGACCTCGTGCGGCGCGATGAGTCGGAGCTCCTGAAATTCCGCAATTTCGGACGTAAATCGCTGGCCGAACTGTCGGAGATCATCGAGGCGGAAAAGCTCACGTTCGGCATGGACGTGACCAAATACCTGAAGGACGGCGAGTAACCGCGCCGCGCTCACGAACGTCATTCACTGTTGAAACCGGAACATCGCCATGCGACACCGCAAAGCAGGCCGCAAACTTAAACGTACCGCCAGCCACCGGCGGGCGACGCTCGCCGCTCTCTCGACGGCGCTTCTCCGCCATAAGCGCATCACGACCACCATCGCCAAAGCCAGGGAAACACGGATGGTCGTGGAGAAGCTTATCACGCGCGCGAAAAATGCCGCAGCCATGAAGGACGCGCCGGTCGCGGGCGTGCATGCGCGCCGCGAGGTGGGCCGCCTGATCAAGGACCGCGAAGTGATCACGGAACTCTTCGGACCGATCGCCGAAAAGGTCGCGACACGGCCCGGCGGATACACACGCATCGTGAAGCTCGGACAGCGTATGGGCGATGCCGCCGAAATGGCGGTGATCGAGCTCGTCGACTTCAACACCGGCAAAGAACCGGCCGAAAAGACCGCTTCCGAGAAGAAGGAAAAGAAGGAACAGAAGGGAAAGAAACAACAGAAGACCCCGCGCCCGGCGAAAGCGAAGAAGCCCGGCAAGCCGGCCGGCGGGGATGCACCTCCTCCCTCCACGGAGACCACGGCGTCCCGCTAACCGGGACTCCGTCCGTTCCCCTATGAAGATTACATCCGCTGAATTCGTTCTGGGTGCGACTACCCTGCGGCAGCTCCCGAAAGACGGACTGAAGGAAATTGCATTCCTCGGCCGGTCCAACGTCGGGAAGTCGTCGCTGATCAACAAACTGTGCGGCCGCAAATCCCTCGCCCGCTCGAGCTCCGAACCGGGCAAAACCCGCGAGCTGAACTACTACATCGTCAACCGGCAATGGTACTTCGTCGACCTCCCCGGGTACGGCTATGCCAAGCTGCCGGAACAGATCCGCTCGAGCTGGGGCAAGCTGATTGAGCAGTACCTGAAAACCCGGAAGGAACTCTCCCTGGTCATTCAGCTGGTCGACGCGCGTCACGAGCCGAGCGAACTTGATCTGATGATGGTGGGATGGCTCGACTACTATGCCATTCCTTTCATCATTGCACTCACCAAAGCCGACAAGCTCCCCACGAGCAAGATGCCCCGGTATATCGCCTCCGCCCGGGAAGCATTCGGCGGGTACGATCACTGCACCCAGATCATCCCCGTCTCCTCCGTCAGCGGGCTCGGCAAGTCCGAAGTGCTCGGGTCCGTCGCCTCCCAGCTCGACTGAACCCGTGAGGGAGACGCCGGGCTGACCTCAACCCGGAACTGCAATGATGAAGAAACGCCTCTTTACCCCCGGCCCCACACCCGTTCCCGAACAGGTCATGCTCCGCATGGCCGAGCCGATCATCCATCACCGCAATCCCGAGTTCCGGCAGGTGATGGAGCGGGTCAACAAAAACCTTCAGTATCTCTTCCAGACCTCCGGTCCCGTCCTGACCCTCGCGGCATCCGGCACCGGAGGCATGGAAGCTGTCTTCGTCAGTCTGTTCTCCCCCGGCGAGACGGTCATCGCGGTCAATGGCGGAAAATTCGGCGAGCGGTGGGTCGCCATGCCGCGGACATTCGGCCTCCACTCTGTGGAAATCAAGACCCCCTGGGGGAAAGCGCCGCAGCCGCAGGAAATCCTCGACGCTCTCCGGAAACACCCGGACGCGCGCGGCGTGGTCCTGACCCATAGTGAAACGTCCACCGGCACCGCCACGGACGTCAAAGCACTCGCCCGGCTGATCCGGGAGAATTCTGACGCCCTCGTCGTCATCGACGGCATCACGGCGGTCGGCGCCCACGAGCTCCGGTTCGACGCGTGGGGGATCGATGCCTGCGTCACCGGATCCCAGAAGGGCCTCATGATCCCGCCCGGCCTTGCCTTCGTTGCGCTCAGCCCGAAGGCCGTTGAGGCCGTCGGACGATCAACGACCCCCAGGTTCTATTTCGACCTCGGCCGTGCCCTGAAATCATGGGCGGGTGCCGACACCCCCTGGACGCCGGCCGTTTCGCTGGTCGTGGGGGTGGATGCCGCGCTGGAGATGATCCGGGAGGAAGGCATCGAAAGAGTCTGGCGGCGGCATGAACGGCTCGCCACCGCCCTGCGTGCGGGGATCGCCTCATTGGGACTCAGGCTCTTTTCCGACGCCCCGTCATTCGCTGTCACCCCTGTCTGGCTTCCCGAGGGGATCGACTGGAAAGCCTTCAATGCAACGCTGAAAAACGACAACGGGATCACAATTGCAGGGGGGCAGGACGATTTCGCCGGGAAGATCTTCCGGGTTTCGCACCTTGGGTACTATGACGACCTCGACATGATCACGTTTGTCGCGGCGCTCGAGCGGACGCTCGCAGCCCACCGGTACCCGTTCACACCCGGGACAGGGCTCGCAGCAACCCAGCAATCTCTCCTCGCTTCATGAACCCAACTGCGATGAAAATTCTCGTCAGCGACACGCTGGAGCAGGCCTGCATCGATATCCTCGTCCGGGAAGGGCTGGAAGTGGATAATCGTCCCGGGCTTCCGGCTGCCGAACTGGAAAAAACCATCGGAAGCTATGATGGTCTGGTGGTCCGGAGTGCCACGAAAGTCACGGCTGCCGTCATCGCCGCCGCGGGAAAACTCAAGGTCATCGGACGCGCCGGCACAGGGGTCGACAATATCGACGTGCTGGCAGCTACCCGCAAGGGGATTCTGGTGATGAACACCCCCGGCGGAAACACGGTGTCGGCAGCCGAACATACGGTGTCGCTCCTCCTGGCCCTGGCGCGGAACATCCCGCAGGCACATATGAGCCTTCTTCGCGGGGAATGGGAACGGAAGAAATTCACGGGCACCGAAGTGCTCGAGAAAACACTCGGAGTGGTGGGGCTCGGGAAAATCGGTCGGGAAGTGGCGTCCCGTTGCCAGGGTCTGGGAATGAAGGTCATCGGGTATGATCCCCTCCTCGCGCCGGATGCCGCTGCGAAAGCAGGCATTGAGCTCGTCGGGCTGGACGACCTCTACCGGCGATCCGACTTCATAACGGTGCACACCCCTCTGACGGCGGAGACCCGCGGTCTGCTCAACGATGCGACGCTCGCCCGGTGCAAGAAAGGGGTGCGCATCATCAACTGTGCGCGGGGAGGGATCGTGGATGAGGCCGCACTTCTCCGCGCCCTCGAATCGGGCCATGCCGGAGGGGCCGCCCTCGACGTGTTCGAGAGCGAACCGCCCGCGAATGCGGCGTTGCTCCATCACCCGCGCGTTGTGGTCACGCCCCACCTGGGAGCATCGACGGAGGAAGCGCAGGAAAAAGTGGCGATCCAGATCGCCCACCAGATTGCCGATGCGCTCCACGGGCGGGCGTATGCGGGCGTCGTGAACGGAGCGGCGATGCACCTGACCCTGAAGGAGGAAGTCCGCCCGTACGTGACGCTGGCGGAGAAACTCGGTCACCTTGCCGCTCAGATGACCGCGGGAAAGCTGAAGCGCATCACCGTGGCGGCATCGGGTGACCTGGTCACCTCCACCATGGAACTGATGAAAGCAGGCGTCCTCAAGGGGGTCCTTGCGCACAGCCAGCCTGAGCCGGTCAATTTCATCAACGCCCCGTTCCTCGCGGAGGAACTCGGGTTGACCATCGGCGAGACGCGGGAGCCGGCCGGAAGAAACTACCCGAACCTGCTCCGCGTCCGGTATGAAACGGATCACGAAACGCGCGAATGTGCCGGCACGGTCTTCGGCTCCTCCTCCGTCCGGCTGGTGATGATCGACAGCTTCAGGTTCGAAGTGAACCCGGAAGGGCATCTCCTTATCTATTATAACATCGACCGTCCGGGGATGCTCGCCCAGGTCGGCGCCGTCCTCGCCCGTCATGATGTCAATATCGGCGGCGTCTCGCTCGGGAGGTCGTCCGCAGGCGGGAATGCCCTTACCGTCATGAATATTGATTCACCGCTCCCCGCCGCAGCTCTGGCCGAACTCCAGCGGCTGAACGGGGTTACGCACATTACAACCGTCCACCTGGACTGACCCCCCTGACCCCCCTCTATTTTTTGCCTTTTTGGCCTCTGGCTCTTGACAAAGACAACCTCGCTATTTATATTCCTTTGAATTCACGCTTATTTTCCTACCTCATTCCATCTCGCCAAAGGAGGTGATGTCGCCCGGGGGTCATTGATATTACTTTCCATCATTCATACCCGTTGTACCCGTAGCTGAAGAGTTCAGGTTTCGCCCACCGCGCCGTCTGGTGCGGAGCGCTTACCTGAGTCTCTCGGCAGATAGCAGTTCGCGTTCTTCAATTCAGATCGTCCGCGTTGGGTGACCTTTTCAAGGTTGCCTGCATGTGCGGATGTTCTTCTGTTGATCCTGCGCTCTACCTGTTTACTTCCGGACTGCATCACGGGGTTATACAAGTTGGTTCTATCGTTGTGGGTAAACCTAGCCAACACATAAGGAGGTACAATATGCAACGTAAGCTATTCTTGCTTTTCGCTATATCGGCCCTTCTCCCGGCCCTGGTGTTCGCATCAGGAAAGATCCGGGGCAAGGTCACCGATGCCGGCACGGGCGAGGCCCTTGTTGGAGCGAACGTTGTGGTAGTCGGGACGTCCATGGGTGCCGCGACAAACACCTCGGGCGAATACACGATCCTCAACGTACCGTCCGGCACGTACGTACTGAAAACAAGCTACGTTGGCTACCAGGCGATCACGATTTCGAACGTCCGTGTCAACAATGACCTGACGAGCGACGCGAACTTCCAGCTTCCTGCGGAAGGCGTGACGGTTGCGACCGTCGAAATCGTTGCCGAACGTCCGATGATCAACAAGAGCGCGACCAATGCGGTGCGCATCATTGATAGTGAGTTCTTCTCGAAGCTCCCGTCCCGCGGGGTGAATACCGCTATCGCGGTACAGCCCGGTGTCGTGGACATGCGGGGTAACATCTTCATCCGCGGCGGACGTGCCGATGAAGTCGGCTTCCGCGTCGAGGGTGTCGGTGCCAATGACATCCTCCTGGGCGGCAGAAGCCTCACCGTGACCGCCGAAGCTGTGGAACAGATCCAGGTCCAGGCGGGCGGTTTCAATGCAGAATACGGCGGCGCCAATGCCGGCCTCGTTCAGACACAGCTCCGCACGGGCAACCCGGATCGCTGGAACATATCACTCCTCGGCGAAACCGACCGGTACACGGGCTTCAATAAGAATGCACTCGGCGGCTGGTCGTACGGATACAGCGATATGACGGCGACCTTCTCCGGTCCCGTGCCGGGTCTGGGAAGCAAACTCCGCCTGTTCGGCGGCCTCCAGAACACGTTCTTCCGCGATGCGAGCCTGACTGTTCGTGCCCCCTGGGATTATTCCGGATCGAATGCAGTGGTGACCGATCCTGCGAGGAGCCAGTACCACCCTCTGAGTGCGACGGGCGATACGCTCAATATTATCCTCCCCGGCGGCGTAGCACAGGGCGGCGGCGACAATCGCTGGGTGTTCACGGGGACGGCGCTCCTTGATCTCTCGCCAGTCCAGATCCGCTTCTCCGGATCGTACAACTACGACAAGAGCCAGAACACCACGGTTCTCGCGAACATATTCAACCAGAGCCGTCTCGGCCTCAATATCAACCGGGATGGGTTCTTCAACGTGAAACTTTCGCACGTCCTCTCCCCGACCCTCTTCTACGAGGCGAGCTTCAATTACTACGCGAACACGTTCAAGACAATGGAT
>JBGPYM010000253.1:0-4336 GCA_041493205.1 Bacteroidota bacterium | reverse complement strand
GCTATTGCACTCGTCGGCTGCTGCAGGAATGTCAGCCGGTTCGCAGACCCGGGGTTGATGTTAAACCCGTTGGAGGTCGCACCTGTCAGCGAGGGATTGCTTGTCGCGGAGAGAGTGTACCCGTTGCCTGTTTTGTCGATCGAGAGGGAGCTGAATGTGGCTACCCCGTTTACCGGAGAGACCGCTCCGCCGCCTGTGAGGACACCGGAATCGGGGTTCGTGCCGATCGCCAGCGCAACCGTGTTGGTTGCAGTCGTGACCAGATTCCCGTTCGAGTCCTCGATGCGGACCGTGACCGCGGGCGAAATCGCTGCGCCGGCTATTGCACTCGTCGGCTGCTGCAGGAATGTCAGCCGGTTCGCAGACCCGGGGTTGATGTTAAACCCGTTGGAGGTCGCACCTGTCAGCGAGGGATTGCTTGTTGCGGAGAGAGTATAACCATTCCCTGTTTTGTCGATCGAGAGGGAGCTGAACGTGGCTATCCCGTTCACGGGTGAGACCGCTCCGCCGCCAGTGAGGACACCGGAATCGGGGTTCGTGCCGATTGCCAGCGCAACCGTGTTGGTTGCAGCGGTAACCACGTTTCCGTTGGAGTCCTCGATCAGCACCGTCACCGCAGGCGAGATCGCAGCACCTGCGGTAGCACTCGTGGGCTGCTGTCCAAACACGAGATGTGTCGCAGGACCCGGATCAACCGTGAATGGACTGCTGTTCCCTGAAGCAAGGGGATCCCCCGCTGTCGCTGCGGCGGTGAAGACTACGCCGCCCTCGGCCTTCGTGTACGTGACGCCGGTGACGACAATGGAGGTTGTGCCCGCCAGGATCGTTCCGGTGACCGTGCCGCCAATCAACCCGGTCCCGGTGTTCTTGCTCAGGACGACATCGGTGTTTAGCACGACAAGCGCGGGCGCGTTGAGCGCATCCCGCGCTTCCACGGTAACATTGAAGGGGACGCCGGCCTGCGGATTGAGGCCGCCGTTGACAGAGGTTATGGCAAGGTGATCGGCTATCTGAGCCTGGAGCGCCGAGGCAGAGAAGAGCAGGATGACGGCGATGCCGCCAACGAGAGTGTGAATTTTCCTCATGTCCGCGTAATCACATTCGAGTAATGAGACTCCGCTGCAAGGAACGGTCGGTGCGAGACATTGCACCGGGAGCAGCGCACACCGGGACGACTGTGAAGCCAGGGCCCCGTGCGCAGTATTTCGACCTCAGGATTTTTTTACGGCCTTCCGGGCGGCGAGGGGAGACCTGACACCACCGGGGGGATATCCTTGTTTGCTTTTGATGACAGTAACACTGCCGTCAGCACGCCGCCGACAATCGCCGCGCCACCGATGATCCATACGGTGGTGCTGATGCCGCCGGGACGCGCCGAACCTCCTTCGACATCTACGATGAAGAAGCAATCCTCGCCGGGGAGGCCCTTGGGGAATTCATCCGTCAGCTTCCAGGTAATCCGCCGATTCTCACCGGGGATGACTGCGAGGCCGATATCGCCCGACGTCGCCGAAGGCTTGTACACGTACGACTTGTCGAATCGTTTTTTGAGCGTCACGCTGACAGTGTACACCTGGTCGGAGGAAGCGATCAGGTCATAGTAGATCTCGACGACCTGCCCGTTTACCCTGAACCCTACGTTCTTGGTCGCGGGCTCGTCTCCCTGAGCAAGACTCCCGACAGGGAGCGATGCCAGGAGGATCGCAGCAGAAAGTGCGATGCGAAGGTGTCGAAAACGACCGGAAAAGCCAGACAGCATATGAATGACTTGATATTAAAGTGTACGCCGGACTGCCCAGGACGGAGGATTAGGTGGCCAGGTGAGCTGGAAGCCACTAAACCAACAATCAATATGGAGAAAAAATCTTTATGATGCAGTGCTTAATCTCACACCCCTTTGGGCCTTCCCCCGCATGTTTTGGACGATGAGCGGCTGACTCAACAGTTTCCAGGGCCCTCAGAAGTCGCTCACATGGCACATTTTAAGAGAATTACATGTCACCCATGAGCGTGCCTGTGACCTCTATCAAATGCACCCTCCTGCTGCCGATGGGCCACTGTGGGTGCAATCACGGTCTCAAAACTTCGATCATCTTTCATAAATACGCACAGGCAGGGTCTGGATACGATCAATGTTTCAGTCCGGGAGGGGAAGCCAGGGAGAGAGGATCGAAATATTGAGCCGGGATGCAGGAGGCAAAAAAAAGGGGGGGCCATGGGAGCCCCCCCGGGGAGAACGCGGTGAGACTACTTCAGCAGCACCATCTTCCGCGTACTGACAAATTCTCCGGCTGTTACTCTGTAGACATAGGCCCCGCTCGGGAGACCCGCGGCGTCAAAGACCACCCGGTGGTTGCCCGCCGGGAGTGTGCCGTTGACGAGCGTCGCCACCTCCTGTCCGATAATATTGAATACCTTCAGCGTGACGAAGGACGTCGCAGGGAGGGCAAATTCTATCCGGGTCGACGGGTTGAAGGGGTTCGGGTAATTCTGTTCGAGTGAGTAGGTGGTCGCCAACCCGGGCAGCTCCTCCACATCATTCGGCCAGCTTCCCTGGACGTTGGCAACGAGGATAAACGCGCCGAATTCGCTCGCCGTATGCGCAGGCAACGAATGACCTGAGCGATTGGGAGGGATGGAAATGGGCCATGCAATCGAGCTGCTCGAGCCGGGCATGGTAAGCGTGATCGACCCGCCTGCATAGGTCCCGCTCGCCACCGGTGCGCCAAAGTAGTTCTGCACATCCCGTATCTGGTATCTGTCTCCCACGGTCAGCGTCCCCTGCGGAAGGCTGATCGAGACCGTGGATGCGGCGGCGCCATTGAAGACAATGATGCTTGCCTTCCTCGGTTCGTACCGGTCCGCATACTTATTGGGCCGGACGTAGACCTGGTTCGCCGTTGAGGTGATGAGGTTATTGCTCTTTGCCAGGTAGGTGTTCGCGGAGTTCTCAGAGATGTTCCCCCGGAACATGACATTGTCGGTCAATGTCGCCCCCTCCACCCCGTCTCCGTTGTACCCGAGCCACAGATCGGAGCGATAGAAGAAGTTTGTCTTCCATTCCGGATTGAGGTTTTTCCCCGATCCCGTCTCAAAGTTACCGTAGAGCGCAATAACGTTCTTTCCGTCATAAAGCGTGTGACCGAAGAATGTGTTCCCGACGAAGGAAAAGTCGTCGATGCGCGCATTCGAGGAGCCGGCCATGTGCGCTTCAAAGATGCCGAACGAATTGAAGAAGAAATTGTCCATGATGAGCTTCTTGCTGGGGGCATTGTTCTGACCGTAAATGCCGTAGCTGTTGGCATGGTTCGGATCGTCGAATCTTCCGTTGTAGTAGACGATGCAACCGTAGATCTCAGAATTCGTTGCCGATGAATACGGATTGATGCCCGCAGAGCCTTCATCGTGGACGACCACATTGATGAGCTTGTTGCTTTCGCTCGACGCAAAGTTGACCCCGGATTCATCCCTGCTCGGGTTCGGGTTTGAGGTCTTCACCTCGAAACCCCAGAACCAGGTGTACGAGCCTTTGAGCCAGAGGACGTTATTGTTCGTCCCGTTATTGTCGATCACCGCCCATTCACCGGGATACGACCGGACGATGACCGGAAGGCTCGCCGACCCTACCAGGTAGCTTTCAAAGCTCCCCCGGTAGACCCCGCCATGGAGCCATACCGTGTCACCCGGGTGCACCACGGACGTCTTGTTTAAGGCAGTACTCAGGTCCCACGATCTCGATGAACTCCCATCTCCCGACGATGTCCCATTGGGCCTTACATGGAATGACGATCCCAGAGCAGTAAAGGCACTAAAGACCAAAGCCACTAGTACGAGAATGCCTCCCACGAGAAGATGCCGCCAGGAACCAGATTTCAAGGGTTTCATGATAATATCCTCCAAAAGGTGCCCTGTTTGTGATGTTGAAATCTGTGGACAGTTTAGTAATACATATATTCGCAATAATTGTCAAGTGATTTATCCATAAAAAACTGCGAACATAACTTTTATTGCCACACCCCGGGAATGTGTCCTAGAGACACAATAGCTGTGCCAGAAGGTGCTGTGCATCACATCGGGAAATTATGGCGGGAGGAGTGAAAACGGAGGAGAAACTATCACGGGTGATGGGTGAAAAACAGCAATCCCCCGCATAGTTCACGGGGGATTCTACAAACTTCGTTCAGGAGTGCGTGCAGAAGAGGGGACGAACAAGAACCGTCAGCGGATCAGCATCAGTTTTTTTGCAGAGGCAAACGGTCCGGCATGCAGCCGGTAGAAATACACCCCGCTCGCAAGATTCCGTCCGTCGAACAATACGGTATGCCGCCCCGCTTCG
>JBGPYM010000278.1:0-3905 GCA_041493205.1 Bacteroidota bacterium | reverse complement strand
CGCCGTGCAACACGTCCGCCACCGCGAGACCGATGCCGCGACTGGCCCCGGTCACCACCGCGACCTGGCCGGTGAGCGGCGTCGAGGCACTCATTCGGCCCAGCGGCCCGCGTAGGCCAGCCGCAGGAACTCATCCCGCGTCTTGGCGTCGTCCCGGAACGTGCCGCGGAGCGCACTCGTGACGGCCTTTGAGTTCTGCTTCTCGACCCCCCGCATCATCATGCACATGTGCCGTGCTTCCATCACCACGCCCACCCCGTCGGGGTTGACCGCATCGTAGAGTGTGTCGGCGATCTGCCGGGTAAGCCGTTCCTGGACCTGCAGCCGGCGGCTGAAGACTTCGACGATGCGCGGGATTTTGCTGAGCCCCACGATCTTTCCGTTTGGAATGTAGGCGATATGCGCCCGTCCAAAAAACGGGAGCATGTGATGTTCGCACATGCTGTAGAAATCGATATCCTTCACGATCACCATTTCGCTGTAGCGCTCGCTGAAGATTGCGCCGTTCAGCACCTTCTGCACATCCTGGCGGTACCCGCTGGTCAGAAATTCAAGCGCCTTTGCCACGCGGCGGGGCGTTTGCAGCAGGCCTTCGCGGGCGGTGTCCTCCCCTATCTCCGCGAGCATCTTCTCCACAATCCCCTCGAGCTTCTCACGGCGCAACAGTTGTTCTTCCATTCCGCTCACTCCCCGCGGTATTCGACAATGTTATTCTCCGACTCGTAGAGCCTGATCGAGTGGAGTCTCCCCTCCGTGATGCCGGGCTTGAGGATCTTCCAGAACGCGATCGCGATGTTTTCCGCCGTCGGGATGACCCCGTGCATGAAGTCGACATCGAGGTTGAGATTCTTGTGGTCCACCCGGTCGATGAGTTTTTGGTCGATGATATCGGCCAGGACCTTCAGATCGATCACCATGCCGGTGTCCGGTGCGACGTCCCCGGTGACTGTCACTTCCACGGTATAATTGTGGCCGTGGCCGTTCGGGTTGTTGCACTTGCCGAACACGCGAGCATTCTTCTCGTCGGACCATGCCGGATTGAAGAGCCTGTGTGAGGCGGAGAAGCTCGCCTTGCGGATGACTGAGACCATCGTTGCCCTCTGTTCTGTCATTGTGCCAGGAGCTCCAGGAGTTCATCCACGTGCCCTGCCACCTTGACCTTTGAGAAGATATGGGAGATCGTCCCCTGCGTATCAATGACAAATGTCGTACGCTGGATGCCCATAAACGTCCTGCCGTAGAGACTCTTCTCCTTCCAGACGCCGTATTTTCCGATCACTTCTTTCTTCTCATCGCTCACAAGCGTAAACGGCAGCTTGTATTTGTCGGTGAATTTCCTGTGTGACTCCACGCCATCGGCGCTGACGCCGATGACAACCACGCCCTTTTTCCGGAGGACTTTGATATTGTCCCGGAATTCACAGGCTTCCTTCGTGCAACCTGGGGTGTCGTCCTTGGGGTAGAAGTAGAGGATGACAGTGGAGCCTTTCAGGTCTTTCAGCGACACAGAGCCCCCGTCGGCGGTGGGGAGCGTAAAGTCGGGCGCCTTTTGCCCGATGTTCAATTCTGCCATGGTGTCTCCCTGGGTGGACGTGTGGATTACGCGAGGGCTTTTTTGACTTCTTCGTACGGCGGTTCCACGCCGGGATCGTCGGTGATCCAGGCATATTGCACGACTCCCTGCGCGTCCAGGATAAACACGGAGCGTTTGGAGGCCGTGTAGCCCTTGATCCCCCCGAAGTCTTCGGTGAGTCCGGCGTATTGCTTGCTGACCGCTCTCGTGAAATCGCTCAGCAACGGGAAGCCCAGTTTGTTGGCCTCGCCGAACGCCTTGTTTGCATAGGGCGAGTCGACGCTTATACCGACGACCTGCGCATCCAGCGTCCCGAGTGCCGCGAGAGAATCGCGAAACGTGCACATTTCTTTGGTGCACACGCCCGTAAATGCCCCGGGATAAAACGCGAGGACGGTCTTCTTGCGGAGAAATTCTCCGAGTGAACGGAGCTTCTTGTCCGTATCCGGGAGGGTAAAAACGGGCGCCTTATCCCCTTTTTTCAATGCCATGGCAGTCTATCCTTTGCGTAGGTGTCTGAGTGATGGTACAAGCGTAATCTTAGAATTCGTTCCGCAGGCGGAGTTCGATGAAGTGATCGTTGCTCCGCGCGCCTGTCTGCATGTTTTCTTCCCAATCAAACTGGTAACGGCCGTCCAGCCAGATCTGATTGACGATCTCCCATGTTGCGAGGAATTCCAGCAGTCCGGAGTGGATGAGCACACCGTCGAGGAATTTTTTCCGGACAGGGTCGAGGTCGCTGTGCGGGACGAAGGGATCGGAGCCGACGTTCCTGATAACGAACCCTGCGGCGTCAAGAACGTTTTCCCCCTTCCGCACAAAGCTAACACGGGCAGACAGCATTAGGTTCCGCAGAGGGAGAAAATCCGTTCGGAAGAACCAGGAATCCGCGTTGGGTCCGATGCGGAGGCCCAGGAGCCGGTCGAGGTTCGTATAGCTCCCCTCCCGGGAACGGGCGTGCGAATAGACATACGGCTCGATGCGCGTGTACTCGACCACCAGGTTTGTGTTTTCGATCCCGAACATGTCCGCATAGAACATCCCCGCCTGCCAGGAATACCGGTCGTTCCACGCATTCGTGAACAGGTCGGGGACGTTGATGTCGTCGTACGTGATGGCCGCGGTCAGCTCCACGTGCGGAATGACATGCGCGGTGAGGTCGAGCGCCCAGTAGGCGTTGTCTCGTTCCCCGCGTGAGCGCTGGGACGATTCGACGATCGTCAGAGGATTCAAATACGCGAGGTCGGGGGCGCGATTGCCGTAGATGAGCATCTCCTGCAGGCCAAGGTCGATCGCATTGCCGAAGGCGATGTCAAGCCGGTGGGCGACGAAATACTTGTCCGCGGCGGTCTCTTCGATATATCGTGACGCAGTGTCGGCGGGGACGGTGAATTGCAGCCGGCCTGGGGTACCGACCAGCCAGCCGTGCAGGAACGTGTACTTCAGACTTTTGTAATGCGCATCGAACCGGATGAAATCGAACGGCCGGGGATTGTCCGAGAGTGTCATTTTCTGATCATATGCCGTCCCCCAGAGGACGCGCTCACGCCCCACCTGCGCAGACACCACGTCGTTTCCGTAGCGGAGGTAGCTTTCGGCATTATCGAAGTTCTGAATGTTGCCCACATTCAGGGCAAAGCTCTGGGAAATGATCGGATCGCGGTTCAGGAGTTCCCTGCTTCCCCAGAACTGGGCGTTGGTCCACTGGGCATAGTAGCCGAGATGGCCAAGGATTGTGCCGCGGATGCGGCCTCCTGCCTGGAGGAACTCGGTGTGCTGCCTGCCGATGGCATCGCCCCGGATCCGGCGTGCGTCGACGTCGAGAAGTCCATTCACGAAGAAAGTAACGGATGAATCAGCGTAGTCATACAGGTATTTTTCCCGCCCTGAGAACAGCCCCCCCACCGCAGCACCGAACGAGGGATCTTCCGTATCGATCAGCCGGTGCATCCCCTCCGTCGTCCCCGTGATGTCAAAACGGAATTCCGAGAGATAGTCGTCCAGCCAGCCCCGCTCGGCGTTCGTCAGGCGGTCTTTCCGGTCTGCAATGGAGGAAAGATAGCGCGCGACTTCCCGCCTTGGGAACGGAAGGACAGCATCCTGGTACCGTTCGATGATCCCTTTGACCTCCATCCGCTTCAGGAAGAGATACACGGGATTACTGACGGGGACGTTCTCCTCCTGGGAGAAGACGAGTGGAGAAGAGAGCAGAAGAATAAAGAACACCGCAGAGGCACAGAGACGCAGAGGTTGGGGCATATTTTTTCTAGAAATAAATACCATACCAAACAACATTTGGACTGATACGGATCGCCGGCAGAGGGAAATGGAT
>JBGPYM010000233.1:0-4876 GCA_041493205.1 Bacteroidota bacterium | reverse complement strand
TGACCGGCCTGATCGTCGCCGAACTCGGCGGGGGACGCCGGGCGCAGGCGTACGCGTGCATCGCCTGGTGTGCCTCGCTGATCAATCTCGGCATGTTCACGATCTATTCGATGAACGCCTTTGATCATCTCCTCTGGGCGCTCGGCATCTACCAGTTCACCCTGCTCCTGAAGGCTCCTTCTCCACGCCGGTGGCTCCTCTTTGGCGTGCTTCTGGGGCTTGGTCTCTTAAACAAGATCAGCATCCTCTGGCTGGGCGCCGGGATTGGCGTGGCGATCGCCGTCTCCCGGGAACGGGGCGTCTTCAGGACGGTCTGGCCGTGGGCGGCGGCGGGCGTGGCGATGCTTCTCTTCACTCCGTTCGTCGTTTGGAACCTGACCCATGACATGGCGCACCTCGAGTTCATCCGGAATGCGACCGCAGGGAAGTATTCCGGCCTCACACCCTGGACATTTATCTCCGGGCAGCTGCTCATACAAAATCCGGTGAACCTCCTCTTCTGGTTCTCCGGTCTCCTGTTCCTCTTCTTCGGCCGGTCCCTCCGGCAGTACCTCCCTCTGGCCATCGTGTTTGCAGTTGCCTCCGTGATTCTCCTGATGAACGGTCACAGCAAGGCCGAGTACCTCGCACCCGCATACCCGCCCCTCTTTGCGGCAGGGGGCGTTCTGGCTGAAAGACTCTTTGCGGGCGGATGGCGGACGGCTCTCGGCACCGCGTATCTCGCTGGCGTTGTCATCGCCGCCATCGTCTTCGCCCCGCTGGCGACCCCTGTGCTTCCGGTGGAAACGTATATCCGCTACGCGGAAACCCTGGGCATCGCCCCCTCGACGCCGGAACACCAGCGGCTCGACCGGCTCCCGCAATTCTATGCCGACATGTTCGGATGGGAGAAGAAAGCCGCCGACGTCGCGCAGGTGTTCAACGCCCTCCCCGCATCGGACAGAAAGCAGTGCGCCATCTTTGGCGATAATTACGGGCGGTGCGCCGCGATTGACCTGTTCGGCCTTCGCTACGGCCTCCCCAAAGCCATCGGATCACACAACAACTACTGGCTCTGGGGCCCGCGCGATTCGAACTACCAGGTGATCATCATCCTGGGAGGAGCCCTCGCCGACAAGCAGCGGGTGTTCGATTCCGTGGCCATCGCGGGAGTGTCTTCCGCGCCGTATTGCATGCCGTACGAAAACAATCTCTCCATTTACGTGTGCAGAGGTCTGAAGGTCCCCCTGAAGGAGCTCTGGGCGCGTGTGAAGCATTACGATTAGAACATTCTCCCGGAGCACCATTCCATGGTCTATGACAGAATTGAGAACTCGCGCCGGTACGAATCGCTGCATGAGCTCTTCGCCCGCGCGTTCGGCGTCCTGCGCCGTCCGGATATCGCAGCGCTCCCGCCGGGGAGGCACGAGATCGACGGTGACAGGATGTACCTGGTGATCGTACGGAAGGAAGGGACCGGGAAAGAACAGGCGGTGCTGGAGGCCCATCGCCGCTATATCGACATCCAGTTCGCAGTCGCCGGCACGGATACCATAGGATGGAAGCCGTTGCGCGATTGCGCTGCGCTCACCCAGGCGTATGACGAGGCAAAGGACATCATGTTCTACGGCGACGCGCCGTCGGCGTGGACCCCCGTCGCTCCGGGGATGTTTACGATATTCTTCCCCGACGACGCTCATGCACCGATGGTCGGAAACGGCATCCTGCACAAGGCCGTGGTCAAGGTGGCAGTCCCATCACTCTCGCGCTGACGCTTCGGGCGGTCATGTGACGCCTGCGGGGCGCGCCTTCTCTTGATTCTCACCGCGGATCTGAGTATACTGGAGCAGCAGGGACACGGCGCCGGACGAACGGGAGGTTCACACGGGCAGGTCCCTGCTTCTGATTTACAGAAGCGCGCCTCCCGGCATTGTTGACCCATGGAGAATTGCGTGGACCAGCAGTCGGACTCTCAGGACCTGAATGAACTCATGCTCCGCCGCCGGCAGGAGCTCGAAGAACTCCGCACACTCGGCATCGATCCGTATCCCCCCTCGTTCGACCGTACCGCGCATTCCGCAGACATTAAGAGAGAGTACAGGGAGGATGCCCCGCAGCGCACAGTTGCCGTCGCGGGAAGAATCATGTCCCTGCGCAGAATGGGGAAAGCCTCGTTCTGCCACGTGGAGGATGCCCGGGGGCGGATCCAGGTCTATCTGAAAAAGGACGATCTCGGAACCGTCTATGACGCGTTCCGGCTGATGGATATCGGCGACGTGATCGGCAGTGAAGGTTTTGTCTTCAAGACAAAGACCGGCGAGATCTCCGTCCACGCCCGCACCCTGGTCCTGCTCGCCAAGTCCCTCCGGCCGCTCCCCATCGCGAAGGAAAAAGTGGACGAACAGGGGAACAAGACCGTCTATGACCCCTTTTCGGACAAGGAGCTCCGGTACCGCCAGCGGTATGTCGATCTGGTCGTCAATCCGCAGGTGCGGGAGGTGTTTGTCAAACGGGCAAAGATCGTCGCGGCCGTACGGCGCGTCCTCGATGCAAAAGGGTTTCTGGAGGTGGAAACGCCCATCCTCCAGCCGCAGTACGGCGGCGCGTTCGCGCGCCCCTTCGTGACCCATCACAACTCCCTCGACGTCGATCTCTTCCTGAGGATCGCCGATGAGCTCTACCTGAAACGGCTCATTGTGGGAGGGTACGATGGGGTCTACGAAATCGGGAAGGACTTCCGAAACGAGGGGATGGACCGCGCGCATAATCCGGAATTCACGATGATGGAGGTCTACGTCCCGTACCGGGACTACATCTGGATGATGGGCCTGACCGAGGAACTTGTCAGCGAGGTGGCCAGGGCGGCGAACGGGTCCACAAAGGTGGTCGTGGGCGGGAAGGAAATCGATTTTGAACCCCCCTGGAAACGGATCACCATGGACGAAGCAATCAGGCAGCATACCGGGCAGAGCCTGCGGGGACGGAACGAGGAAGAGCTCCGCCGCATCGCGAAGGAGCTGCACGTCGAGGTGAAACCCGCGGACGGAGCGGGGAAGATCATCGATGAGATCTTCAGCGAGCGGGTAGAACATCATCTTGTGCAGCCGACATTTGTCACCGATTACCCCGTCGAAATGTCCCCCCTGGCCAAGCGTCACAGGTCCGAACCCGGACTGGTGGAACGGTTTGAAGCCATCTGCAACGGGCAGGAAATCTGCAATGCCTTTTCGGAGCTGAACGATCCCCTCGACCAGCGGGAACGGTTTGAAGACCAGTTGCGTGCCAGGGCCAAAGGTGAAGTTGAAGTGCAGCCCCCCGATGAGGATTTTCTTCGCGCGCTCGAATACGGTATGCCGCCAACCGCCGGACTCGGCCTCGGCATCGACCGGCTGACGATGCTCCTGACCGGCCAGGAATCGATCAGGGACGTCATCCTGTTTCCACAGATGAAACCGGAACGGTAGCGCCGCCGGCCGAAACAACCCGAACCATGAAGTCCTTCCTCATCTTCGCCTGCGCACTCCTTGCGCTGACAACCCCGGTGCACCCCCCGGCGACGGCGGGAACGAACGGGATCCTTGAAGGTATCGTCAGGGATAAAAAAACCGGCGAGGCTCTCCCCGGCGCCACCGTCGTCCTTATCGGGCTCCAGCGCGGCATCGCAACCGGGGGCGACGGGCGCTTTGAAATCCAGAACCTCCGGGCGGGAACATATGATATCCGGGTTTCGCACATCGGATACCGTCCCTCGGTGCTGAAGAGTGTCATTGTCAACCCGGATCTCCGTACCCGGCTTACGATCGCGCTCGAACCGACGGATGTGGAACTGGAGGAGGTTGTCGTCACGATGGAAAAGCCGCTCATCCAGACCGACATTACGGGCACGACGTTCATCGTGAGCGGGGAAGACGTGAAAGCGCTCCCGGTGAACAACGTGTTTGACATCGTGGGATTCAAGGCCGGGACCACCCTGGAGGGGAACGTCCGGGGCGGCAAGAGCTCGGAAGTGATGTACTACGTCGACGGTCTCCCGGTGCAGGACCTGATGGGGGGCGGTTCGGCGATGACAGTGCCGAAAAGTTCAGTGATGGGGATGAGCATCCTGACTGGAGGATTTGAGCCGGAGTACGGCAATGCGCTCTCCGGCATCGTGAATATCATCACACGAACAGGGGGGACGGACCACCGGTTCATCCTCCGGGCGGACCGGGATAACCTCCTGGGCGGGACGCAGGTCAGCAAGGAAAGCCAGTTCGAGGGATTTGCCAGCGGCCCGCTGGTCGCAGACCGCCTCTGGTATATCGGCGTTTTGAGCGGTTCCCTCAGCAATACGCGCTGGTGGCAGGATTTCCGCGGAACAATTGCGGGCCCCATCGAACAGAATATGAATGCCCTCGCCAAGGTCGATTACGCGCTGACCCCGACGCTCCGGCTCGGAGCACATCTGCTCTACGCGGACAGGCGGTGGCACGACTATGATTTTGCATGGCGGTATGATCTCGCCGGACTCCCCCCTGAGCGCAGGCAATCCGACCGTCTCGCGGTCATTCTCTCTCACTCCATTACGGAGAGCTTTTTCTATACCGCCAGCCTGAGCAGATACAACGCCACGCGGGACATCGGTGACGGTGCGAGGGAGGCGGTCGCGTCCCTGCAACCGTATGAATACGATTTCTACCTCCGTTACATCGTCGCGGGACAACAGGCGTGGTGGTCACGGTCGTCGCAGGAGACGTACACTGCGAAGCTCGACGGCATCATCAAGACGGAAAAAGTACATCTCCTCAAATTCGGTGCGGAGATGAACTTCTACAATCTCCACTCGGATCTCGTCCGGTTCGAACCCCGGATGACGTACTTCGGCAAGCCGCTGGTAAACCAGCCGCAGCTCGACTTC
>JBGPYM010000217.1:0-5402 GCA_041493205.1 Bacteroidota bacterium | reverse complement strand
TCTATTGCCGGCTGCGTGCAGTGTACCTGCCGGCGTATGTTGACGAGTGTAATCTCCTTCCGCCGCATATCGTGTATGGGAAACGAGACGCACTCGGCCCCCGGAATCCCGACCAGGACAAGTTTCCCGCCCGGCTTCAAGAGTTCAATTCCCTGACGTATCGCCGCCTCATCGCCGCTGCACTCGTAGACAACGTCCAGGAGAAGCGGCTCGATCCGCGCAATCTCCTCAACAACATTCTGCCGGTCCGGGTTTCCGCACCACGCAGGGCGCAGAGGTCTCGACAGGCCAAGTCGTTCATCGATCCTGTCCGTCACAAACACGTTTCCCATATCTCCGGCCCGCAACGCGTGGAAGACACACATCCCGATCGGGCCCATGCCGAGTATGGCAACAACTGCCTTTGGCGGATGAGAGGACTTTTCAACCGTGTACAGGGCAATCGACAGGGGTTCACACAATGCCGCCTGGTCAAATGTCATGCTCTCCGGAATAGCGTAGCAGCATTTCTCATCCGCGACAACGAACTCGCTGAGGCACCCGTCCCGCTGGCCCGGCGCTCCCATGAATTGGAGCGTTCGGCAGGTGTGCTCCCTTCCCGACCTGCACTGATCGCAGGTCCCGCACGATATGGCCGGATCGATGGCTATCCGGTCTCCCGGACGAACCCTCCTTACACTCTTGCCCATTCGTTCCACGACACCCGAAGCCTCATGCCCGACAACAAATGGGAACTGTGCGACCTGAGAGCCGATCTTGCCTGCGGTGTAATAGTGGATATCGGAGCCACAAACGCCAACGCGCTGTATTCTGACGAGGACGTCCGTATCGCGAACGAGCACCGGATCCGGGGTCTGCCTGATGGCAAACGACCTGAGTGCCGTGAGATACGCTGCCTTCATTCCAGTTCCATGTCGAACTGCAGGTGGCGTCTGAAGATTCTGCCGGTCATGAACTGGTCTTGTGGTGCCCGGTTTCAAATCGTTCCGGATCGAATTTCGTCAGCTGAATCACCTGCGCTTGCGCGCGAAGAAACGTCGGCACGCTCATCATTGCTTCCGCCTTGTCATCCGCTTCCAGAATCGCCCAGCCGGTGTGAACTCCGTCTTTGCACCCCCAATCATAGTGCGTAAGATATCCGATCGCGAGGGTTTCCCTGATTGCTCTCGTGCAATCCTCGCTTGTGTGGTTAGAGACGACGATAAAACGCTTCATCTGCTTTCCTCCCTGAACGTTCACGAATCAGACTGTTTCCAGGTATTTGCGGACCGAGTAGATTGCGGCGGACCCCTCCCCCACCGCCGCGGCGACGCGCCTGTTCGCGCCGGAGCGGACGTCACCCGCAGCGAAAATCCCCGGCACGTTGGTCTCGAACATGAACGGGTCACGGTCGAGCGTCCAGCCCTTTACTTTCCCGTTCACCCTCGGGAGATCGGGCCCCGTGCGGATGTACCCCTTCTCGTCCCTCTCGAGCAGACCGGCCACCATCTCCGAATGGGGTGCGGTACCTATGCAGATGAACATCGCTGCCGCCTCCAATGTACGATCCTCGGCTGTGTCCAGGTTCCGGACGTCGACCTTTTCAAGCCGTCCGTTGCCGCAAACTGAAGTGACCTCAACCCGGGGAATGACGCTGATATTCTCGGTCGCCTTGATGCGTTCGATCAGGTAGTGCGACATGGAGGGAGCGAGCGCCGCAGCGCGTACGATGAGCGTTACCCGGCGTGCGTAGCGGGAGAAGAAAAGCGCAGCCTGGCCGGCGGAATTCGCCCCGCCGATAATGCAGATGTCCTCACCACGGTATGTCACCGCTTCGCTCAGGGCGACGCCGTAGTAGACGCCGCACCCGACGAGCGGCCCGATCCCGGGGACGTCGAGCATCCGGACGGCCAATCCGGTCGTCAGGACAACGACATACGCGGGGATTTCGCTCCCATCGGCGAGTTGTACGATCCTGTACGGATCCTCGCGGCGAATGCCGGTCACTTCCTGCGTCGTAAGGAGCTCCGCTCCGAATCGACGAGCCTGCGCACTCGCGCGTTGGGCGAGGTCCGCGCCGGTGATGCCGTTGGGGAATCCGAGGTAGTTCTCGATCCTCGAGCTTCCTCCCGCCTGCCCCCCCGGGGTGCTCTGCTCAATCAGGACAACGCGCATCCCTTCGGTCGCCGAATAGAGCGCGTGTGCCAGTCCCGCGGGCCCTCCTCCGACAACCGCCACATCGTAAAACGTGCGCTTTGCCTGGGTGTTGAGTCCGGCTTTTTCGGCAAGCTCGCGTTGGGACGGAGCACTCAGATACGTCCCGTCCGGGAAGAGCACCACGGGGAGCCTGGACAGACCGCCGGGGTAGGCGGCAATCAGGTCCCGCATGCTTACATCCTCATCGATGTCGATCCACTGGTACGGGACCAGGTTGCGCGACAGGAACTCGCGGACCGCATGGCTCTGCGGGGACAATCGTGCGCCTGCGATCCGGATCCCTTCGTACGGAAGATGCGCATGGCTCTTCCATTCGGAGAGGAGATCGTCAAGCACCGGATACAGTTTCTGATCGGGAGGATCCCACGGCTTCATCAGGTAGTGGTCCAGCCCGATCGTGTTGATCCCGTCAATCGCCACCTCGGTATCGGCATACGCCGTCAGCAGGACCTTCCGCGATTCCGGATGAAGGTGCCGCACTTCGGAGAGAAATTGCGTGCCGGTCATCTCCGGCATCCGCTGATCGACGAGGAAGAGCGCAACCGGCGTCCCCCGCTGCTTGAGCTGGGTTGCGGCTTCGAGCGCTTCACGGCCGGATCCCGCTTTCAGGACACGGTACTCGTCGCTGTAGTGGCGGCGAAGGTCGCGTTCGATGGCCCCCAGGACCAGGGGATCGTCGTCCACGCTCATGATGACCGGTCTTGCCAATGCTCCCTCCATGATGATGAATGCCGACTCAAAGAGCGACCAAATCATAGAAACTTTTCGGCCAAGGTGCAAGAGGACGAAAACGCCTTCCGGGATGCAGGGCCGGTTGTGTCCTTGATTTTCCAGCTTCCCGTGAGTACACTGCCAGATGCCGCCACCTTGTGAGGCCGGGACCTGCGTATGACGAAGGAAGAAATAATCAACCTGCTGGCGTCTCACCGCACCATCGGACATGCCCCCCGCAAAGAACTTGCCTGGATCGCGGAACACGGAACCCTCCGTCAATTAAAGAAGGGGGAGGTCGTCTTGCGCGTCACGGAAGTCGTGGATGGACTTCATATCGTGCTTTCCGGGCATATCTCCATACACGTGGACCGGGGGACTGGGCGGCGGAAGGTGATGGAATGGCACGGCGGCGACGTGACTGGCCTTCTCCCCTATTCGCGTATGACCACCCCGCCCGGAGAAACCTGTGCGGAGGAGCCGACCGAAGTGGTCACGATAACGCGGCAGAACCTGCCCGAGCTGATCCGGAATTGTTATGAGGTCACGGCGGCCCTGGTGCATGTGATGACGGACCGGGCACGCCGCTTTACGTCGAGCGATCTCCGCGATGAGAAGATGATCTCACTCGGGAAGCTCGCCTCGGGCCTGGCCCACGAACTGAATAATCCAGCCTCGGCAGCGATGCGCGACGCGAAGTCGCTTGCGGGGGCTCTCACGACGGCAGTGGATGCGGCCCGCACCCTCGGGGCGGCCGGACTTGACAGGATGCAGCTTGCCGAGCTGGATGCTGTCCGCGACATCTGCATGGACAGCACCCTGAAGCGGGAGAGTTCCGGCATGGCGCTCGCCGACCGGGAGGAGGCACTCGCGGCTTGGCTCAAGGCACATGGCGTTAACGCAGGGCCCGCGGAGGAACTTGCGAAGACCCCCGTGACAGACGAGGCGCTCGACAGGCTCGCCTCCACTCTCCCGAAGACGACCCTTGAGGCGGCGCTTCGCTGGATAGCGGGCGGTTGCGCCGCGCGCGCGCTCGTGGTTGATATCGAGACCGCCACCACGAGGATTCACGGACTTGTGGCTGCAGTGAAGGGATTCACCCACATGGACCGTGCTCCCGTCCGGGAACCTGTTGACATTCCCCGGGGACTCGCCGATACAGTCTCGATCCTGGGCGGCAAGGCGGCCTCAAAATCGGTGAGCATCAAGCTCAATCTGGCACCGGATCTGCCGGAGATCCAGGGCATCAACGCCGAGGTTAATCAGGTTTGGATGAACCTGATTGACAATGCCATCGACGCCGCACCGGAACGGGGTCATGTCATGGTGACGGCAGCACATGCAGGCGACACCGTCGTCGTCCGTGTGACAGACGACGGCCCCGGCATTCCGCCGGAGATCAGGGAGAGCATTTTTGAACCGTTCTTCACCACGAAGTCTGTGGGGAAAGGAACGGGTCTCGGACTTGATATCGTCCGTCGCGTCATCGAATGGCACAAAGGCGAGATCGAAGTGGAATCCAAACCCGGACACACGGAATTTCGCGTCAAATTCCCGCTGGAACAGAAGGGATAGGAAGACTCACTGATGATCGGGGAGACCGTAGCGCACTATAAGATCCTCGAACGATTGGGCAGCGGCGGGATGGGGATCGTGTACAAAGCCGAAGACACCCGGCTGGGGCGTCTCGTGGCATTGAAATTCCTTCCGGACCAGTTCGCCGTCAATGACGCGGACAGAATGCAGCTCCTCCGGGAGGCGAAAGCCGCGTCGGTTCTGAACCATCCCCACGTCTGCGGCATCCATTCGATTGGCGAGCACGACGGGCAGAACTTCATCGACATGGAGCTCGTCGAGGGCGAGACGCTTGGGGCCAGAATCGCCGCGGGTCCTCTCACCGTTGATGACGTCGTTGCCTATGCCTTCCAGATCGGCGAGGCCCTGCGCGAGGCCCACGCGAAAGGCGTCATCCACCGCGACATCAAGCCGGACAACATCATGATTGACGCCAGAGGGCAGATCAAGGTGATGGACTTCGGCCTCGCAAAACTGCATGATTCAATCCAGAAGACACGGCCCTCGACGACGGCAGGAACGTTTGCGTATCTCTCCCCCGAGCAGATCCAGGGGAGCGACGCCGACGCCCGCACCGATATCTTCGCGTTCGGCGTGGTGCTGTTTCAAATGATCACCGGTCAGATCCCCTTCCGCGGCGAACACGAAGCGGCACTCCTCTACTCCATCGTCAATGAGGAACCTCCGCCCATCGAGAGGTTCAGGAAGGATGTTCCTCCGCACCTGGTAACAACGGTGCTCCGGTGTCTCGAAAAGAATCCTGCCGGCCGCTTTCAATCGTTCGATGAGGTCCTTGGCGCGCTGAAGTCTCCCCGGGGCACTCCCCACCCGCCTGAACGCACACCCTCGCGGAGGGGAATCCCGGGGACCGCGCGCCAGCGCGTCCTCGCTGCCTGTATCCTCGTTGCAGTTCTCGGTGG
>JBGPYM010000317.1:0-3248 GCA_041493205.1 Bacteroidota bacterium | reverse complement strand
GTGAAGAACTCGCTCACGGGGAAGGTTTCCCCGCCGATCCCCGCTTTGACTTCGTTCGCGAGCGAAAACCAGTCGGCACGGGAGGAGAATTCAAGCTGCCCGCCGGTCGTCGTGTATTTCCGTTTCCCCCCGACGAAGAATCTCTCGTTTTCTGACACCGCCTTGAGGGAGTCCGCGCGCGAGGCGATCTGCATGAGCCCACCGCTGGTGACCGTCGCCTCTGAACGCCGTGTATACCCTACCGCGCTCAGAATGGACGACGCACCGATGATGGCGTTGAGCCTTCCCCCGATGAGGTAATCGTCAAGGGTCTGGCGCTGATCCTGCGCAGGCGTCCGGATCTGCTGATTCGGGATCGCGAATTTCGTCTGGTCAACCATGGCGAGTATGCCAAGTTCGACCTTTTCCGAAAGGAGGGAGTTGAACTTCCCGAAGAAACTGTGCGCCGTGCCGTCATCATGATTGGGGCCCCCGGCCGTGACCGGGTCGAGGTACCTGTCGGACGATGTCGCGCTCGCCGCTACGTAGAGCGCGCTGTTCCCGTGGAGGTTGCCGCCGAACTCCAGTACGCCTTCACGGTTATCAAACGACCCGAACAACCCCGAGGCATGCGCAATGAAGGGCCGGTCGAACCCTGATTTCGTCGTGACAGCGAGGACGCCGGATGTTGCGACGCCATACTCCGCATTCAACCCCCCGGTCTGTATATCCGCCGATTTGATCAGGGCCGCGTTAAACAAACTTGCATACACGCGGGTCAGGTTGCCGGTGACCGGGATGCCATCAACGACATACTGTAGCTGGGCGTCCTCGCCACGGACATGGAGGTGGCCGTCCTCGTCGGGCACCACGCCCGGCGTGTTAAGGAGAATCGATTCCATCGCCTTGTTGCCGGTGGCGGCGGGGAGCTGATTGATCGTCTCCGCAGTGTAGAGCGAATGCGTTGTGACAGGACTCGCCGAGGACATCCCCCGGGGACCCCCTTCAACAGTTATCTCGCCCATCGTATACTCGCGCACTGTGTCGAATGTGACCTCCACGGGCACGGCAGAGCGGAGTATCACTCGTTGTGAGGCGAGCACGGCGTCGTGCCCGAGAATATTCACGCTGTACGCCGCAAACGGGACGTTTCGGAACGCAAATGTTCCTGAGTCTCCCGGCGTGAGCTCCTGCATAGTCGTACCGGTGGTGACTTCCTGCAATGTCACTCGAATGGTGATGCCTGAATCGGATCGCCAGGGACGGATCGATCCGTACATGGTACCGGTGGAGAGCTGTGCCGGCGACGGCGATGATACGAGAAGGATCATCCCGGCGAGTGCACAGAAGATTGTTGAGTTCCGCATTGATTTCCTCCGTCATGGGCGGACATGTGTCCGCGGCCGGGCGTGTGGATTGGCCCGGACCTGAATTCCGTTAAACCCCGTTAATCCGGGATTATGAGAGAGCTGACGTGACGGCGGTAGGAATGGGAGGAGATTTGTCGCGGATCCTCTCGATGGAGGGTCTGATGACGTCGGGGGGAGCCGTTTCTTCCGGAAGCCGCACGAAACGAACAAGTGTCACACAGGCATCGACGACGAATGCCTGCGGCGCGTTATCCTTATCGAAGGACTCCCACGTCAGCGACGACGCGGAGATGGTACAGGTGCCGGAAGTGTTGCCGGAAGAGGTCGGATGGTTCTCTTCGTATTCCGCATCGAACAGTTCGACCTGGAAGGCGAAGTAATTGGAGGCGAGGACGATCGCCGTGCACGTGAAGAGGAGGGAGTATCGAACCCGGCGGAGCTTCGTGAGGGTCAGGTCCCGTTCTTGCCGACGTACCGGAGCGAGAGCACGGTGATGTCGTCCGACTGCGCCGCGTCGCGCGTATGCTTCTTGATGTCCGCCAGACTCCCCTGCACGAACTGCTGGATCGTCGCGGTCCCCTGGGTCCTCAGGTACTGCTCCAGCCGCTCCTCCTGGTACTGGTTGTTTTCGGCGTCCATCGCCTCGCTGACGCCGTCAGTGTACAGGAATATCGAGTCCCCTCTCCCGAGGTGTACCTTCTTCGTTTCGTACTCCATACCTGGAATCTTGCCCAGCAGCATGCCGTCGGTCATCGGGAGCTGCTCCACCTCGCCGTTCGACCTGACAAGATAGGGAGGATTGTGCCCGCCGTTGCTGTACTGCACGTCGCCCGTGCGCACGTTGATGACCCCGAAAAACACCGTCACGAATGTCGTCGCATCGCTTTCGGGTATCAGCAGCGTGTTGAGCTTGCGCAACACCTCCCCCGGGTTTACCACCTGGTTGGCGACGGCCTTGAGCAGCGTCCGGCTGACCGCCATGTAGATCGCGGCGGGGATTCCTTTTCCGGACACATCCCCCACGGCGAATGCAAGGCGGTCCTCGTCGATGAAATAATAGTCGTAAAAATCTCCTCCCACTTCCTTCGCGGTCAGCATCTCCGCGTAGACGTCCACTTCGGGACGGAGCGGGAACGGAGGAAAGGTCTTGGGGAGCAGCGACTGCTGGATGCGCGTCGCCGTGGTGAGATCGCGCTGCACCGCCACAAGCTCATCGCGGGCCTTCATGGCAACTTTGATGATCTCGAGCTGTTGCATGGTCTTCTGGACCGTCAGCTCGAGATCCGCGAAGTCGATGGGTTTGGTGAGAAAATCGAACGCCCCGCGGTTCATGGCGGTGCGGATGTTCTCCATGTCGCCGTACGCGGAAATAATCACCGACTTCATGGCCGGGTTGTTCCGTTCGCCCACCTTTTCCAGCAGGGTCAGCCCGTCCATCTCCGGCATGTTGATGTCGGAGAGGATGACCGTGATGTCCGGATGGGCATCGATCTTCTCAAGTGCCTGGACGCCGTTCTGGGCGAATTCGAATCGGAAATCGTCATCGCGGATTTGCTTCCTGAACCGCTGCCTGATAAGAATTTCGAGATCCGGTTCATCGTCAACGACAAGAATCTTGTGCGGCATGAATCCTTCCTTACTCTTTTTTGCGCGCGGACCGGGCTACCCCGGATCCAGCACGTCCTTTTTGACCCTGTCGAAATCGATCGGCTTCGTAAAGTAATGCTCCGCCCCCGTGGACATCGCTGTCTTGAAATTAATCTCGTCGCCGTAGGCGGTGATCATCGAGACACGGATCCCGGGATACCGTTCCTTCACGACCCTCAGCAGGTCGAGGCCGGTGATGCCGGGCATATTAATGTCCGAAAGGATGCAGACGACATCCGGAGGACTCACCTT
>JBGPYM010000345.1:0-2808 GCA_041493205.1 Bacteroidota bacterium | reverse complement strand
GATGACGTCAAACGGGGTACTGTAGGGAAATCCCCGGAAAAGCTTCAGCGTCGCATCGACATCCGCCTGGGTATAGAGGGGCTCGACAGGCGGATCTCCCTTCGTACGGTGTCGCTTGTTGATATACTCCGCGTCCTTCTCCTGGATGTACCCGCTGTCCCGCAGCATCGCCTCGCACAGACTCAGGGTGGCGTTCGTGCAGAAAATCGGACCTGTGAATCCTTGCTTGACAAGCGTGGGAAGATTTCCGCTATGATCGATATGCGCGTGCGAGAGGACGACGGCGTCAATGCCCGCAGGATCGAACGGAAACCGGCTGTTCCGCTCCCTGGATTCGTCCCGTTTACCGTGGAAAATGCCGCAGTCGAGGAGAATCGTGCGTCCGCCGACCGTAAGCATGTGCATGGATCCCGTCACGGTGCGGGCGGCGCCCTGGAATTGAAGGTGCATGGAGTGGGGTACGTTGAGTCAGGCAGAATGTGTCAATCAGTGTAGCGATTCGAGGGGTGAAAATCAACGAATCAGCGGAGCAGCCGGACGCGGCCCGTGATGGACACGCGGTTGCCGCGGGTGACTTGAAGAAGGAATTTAAGGCTGTCACGTGCAATGCAGTATGCTTCATACGACGCGAGGAGTGGATCAAAAACGAACAGTTCGGCAAGGATGGCGCCCTTCTCACGCAGGGATATAAACAGAATTCCCGCCGGGGTCGCGCCACCGCGGAAGCGGGGAGGCCATGTGACGGGAAAGGACCTGACAGGTCTCAACATATCGGCCTTGTACACCGAGACCGCTGAATCGCCCGGAGAGGTGTCGAAGGGGAAGCGGTCGAGCGTATAAAGACTCTCCGCCACACAGATGCTCAGGGGAACTTCCAATCCCTCCTCCCGCCTGAGAAACAGCGCCGTCGCTGAATCGCCGAGTATGGCATCCGCCGCGCGTATGTACACATCCTCCGCTATCACCGAATCCGCCGGTGCGGCGATGGCAATCATGAGGGAAATACCACGAAGAATCGTCAGCATGCCTGCATTTCCTCCGGAGCCCGTCCGCCGGTCATTCCCCGGATACAGGACTCCTCCGGATGATGGCGATGAGAACGGTGGTGTCGGATGCTCCGGCGCCGGTTGTCCTGATGGTCCTGATGGACCGCGTCAGCCCCCCCGGCTGATCGGACCAGAATGGATCCCATATCCTGAACGCCCCTCCCATGTCCACGAGATAGGAAATCCCCGTCACGCTGCAATACTTCCCGAGCGAATGATTCACGAGATGCGGATAGACGGCATTGTTCACCAGGCCATCCAGGTTTACTACTGTCCTGTCGCTCAGAAAATACCCGTAGACCCCGGCGTTCCACGACCCGAAAATGGCGCCGTGCGGTATTGCCCCCGTAATAACCGGGAGGGCTGCAAACTTGTCACGTTCACCCTCATCATGCTGCAGGTGTTGAACGACGGAGAGTGCAATGAGACAGGGAAGAATGAGAGCTCCTGCAATCATTACTGCCCGTCGCGTCACCCCCCTGGCCCCCCGGAGGACATAGTCGGCGACAACACCCAGGAGGAGGAACAGAACGGGCAACACCAACGCATAATACCATCCGCGAAGCGCAATCGTCCTGAGAGAATGGACCAGGATGAAGAGCAGCGCTCCGCTCAGCGGTCCGCCAAGGAGACGGAGACGGGATCGCAGGGCGCGCCCCGCCGGGGAGGGACGCGATACAAACGCACCGAGGAGCGAGAGAACGATAACTCCTGCAACAATCCCCTGGGCGGCAAACTGGAATGAAAGCTTCGTTGCGGTTTCCAGTTTCACCGGGAAAAACCGCACAACATCGGCACAATTGCTCACGAACCGGAGAACATAGTCCATGCCCCCCCACGTGTTCGCGTGATAGAGCGTGCGCATCGACAGGGCATATGCTTCCCCGCTTACCTGAAGAACCGTTCCGAACGTCAGGAGATTCCAGAGCATCCACGGTGAGAGCACCATCACTGCTGCGAGCGCTGTCCGCAGGGCGAAACGTATTCTGCCGGTGGCCCTGCTCAGTCCGAGCGAAACGCCGAGGGCACCGGCGATGAGAATCGTATCCGTCCGGGCAAGGGCGGCGAGCCCCATGAGTGCCCCGAGCGCGCCCGGGGTTGCGTACCAGTGCGGTTTGTTCCGCGCCACCGCGCAGTACGACTCGAGCAGCGCGAACAGCAGGAGAACGGCGAGCGACGTCTCCATGCCGTTCAGGGGACCTGCGTGGCTCAGGAGAGCGGGAGCAAAGGCGAACAGCGCTGCTGCGACCGCCGTCGCGCCGAATCCGGTATGGAGACTGCGCAAAATGCGTATCAGAAGAAGCAATGAAGCCGTGTCGAGCACGGCACAGAGGGTGAGAATGAGCCGCAGGGCAACGGTGTCGCTGAGAGGGAGCGTGTACACGGGCGTGATCAAGGCAAGCCACAGCGGGTGAAACCCGTTGGTCGGACCGAGGCCGTCAAACGACGGGAGCCCGTTGCGGGCAAGTCGCCGTGCGATCGTGAAATAATAGAATGTGTCGTCGGAGAGAATGTGGCCCAGCTGCCATTGCAATGGAAGCCAGGCGATCACAATGCGGAGGAGCCCGCCAGCCGCGGCGAGGGAGACGAAAACACCCCGGCGCAGGCGTGCGTTGGTGTGGAGAATTGCAATCACGTTTACCGGTCCTGCGGTAACTTGTGCAGGCGTTCCTCAACGAGACCAACACGAGTTTTCAGCATGGGATTCTCCGCGGCAGCCTTCAGGTACTTCTTGAATGCGCGACGGGCTTCCGACGAGGCG
>JBGPYM010000300.1:0-3476 GCA_041493205.1 Bacteroidota bacterium | reverse complement strand
TCCTTCGTAAGGCGAACCGCAAGTTCCGCGAGCGCTTCACCTGGATGGAGGCGCGACTGGCAGAGCGCAATCGCAAGCCGTCCGACGCCACGCTGGAGGAAATGGAGGAGCTTTGGCAGCAGTCGAAGCAGCGGTAGCATCGCCGCTTGAGTTACGGGCGTGCACGACGCTGGACGATTTCCGCCAGTGCGTCGATTTGCAGAAGGCGGTCTGGGGATACACCGAGGAGGACTTGATGCCGGTTCGTCTGTTCGTCACCGGCAGCAAGATCGGTGGGCAGGTTTTCGGCGCCTTCGAATCCAATGGGCGGCTCGTGGCGTTCTGCCTGGCGCTTCCGGGCGTGCGGAGGAAAATTACCGCGGTGCATGCGACCATTGGAGGACGAGCGGTGGACTGTACGGCCGATTCAAAGGACCGGCTGGCGTTCAGCTTTCCTTCACCCATCACTCTCCATAGCGGAGACGTGTTGACTGTGGAATACTGACCCGGGACGCGTCCATTTTTGTACACCTTCTCATGTTCACTGTGCTGTTTCGTGAACAGGCACGATTCTGCATTCCAGGGATTGAGGCGTCCAGGGCCCATGCCGGGCCTTTCCAGGCTGGCACAAGGATTGCAAAGTGAACAGCACGCACAAATAACCGGATCACTTACAAACAGAAGGGGGATCGTATGAAGAAACTTCTCGTGGTTGTCGCGCTGGTTGCCCTGGGACTCGGATCGGTCACTGCGCAAACGGCAACGCCGCATGCAACGAAGCGGCAGCTCAAGCAGCAGGCCCGGATCAAAGAGGGCGTGAAGAGCGGAGAACTGACCCCGGGAGAAACCCGTCGACTTGAGCGCCAGCAGGCGAAAATACAGCACGACAAGAAGGTGGCGAAATCAGACGGGACCGTGACGCCGGCCGAGCGGGCCAAGATTGCCCATGAGCAAAACCGGGCGAGCAGGCGGATCTATCGGCTGAAACACAACGACAAAGAAGCGAAGTAACTACAGTCCTTCACCCCGTTTGTACCTTCCGGGTATCGTCACCGGGAGCCTGCCGTGCAAGCGCAGGTTCCCGGTGATGGCCCGTGCCACCGACTCCTCTGCAAGGCCCGTCCCGTTGTAGGGCGTTATGACCACGGTTGTGACCGGCAGTTTTCCGATGATGTATGGATCGCCGAACGCCACCAGGATCACCGGTTTGGGCCAGCGGTCGAGAGAATTCAGAAAATCCTGCAGAGGTTTTGAAAATCTGTTGCCCCCGCTCCATGCTGTGACCGAGAGGTACACGCCGACCAGGACTGCGTCCGATGACGAGAGCGACGCCTTGATCTCATCGAATCGCTCACGACCGGTTTCGTTGGACACGTGGGTCAGGGAGGCGGCGGCAACCCATGGCCCGATCTCATTGATGAAGTCAATCCCCGGTACGAATGCGGGGTCCTCCGTCACCGTAATACACTGAAGCCGGGTGGTGCGGGGGAGAGGGAGGATCGATCCCTCGTTCCTCAGGAGCGTGACGGAAGAATCGGAGACCTCGCGTGCGATTGCCTGGAACCGTGGTGACCCGACGATCGTAAAGACCGAATCGACCGGCACAGTGCGAACCTTGTTCAAACCGACCCACTCCTTTGCGCGCAGTATCCGGCGTACGGAGGCGTTCAGCCGTGCCGTTGTGATCCGCCCCGAATGGACAGCGCCGACAAGCCCCGTGAACGCGGCGCCGATGTCCTCCGAGGCGAGGACCGCATCCGCGCCCGCTTCGATGGCGATTATAGCGGCCTCCGCCGGGGAATACTTGTCGGTAATCCCCTGCATCCGCATTCCGTCCGTGACAACAATGCCGTCAAATCCGAGCATATCACGCAATATGCCGGTGAGGAGAGGCTTGGAGAGGGTCGCGGGGCGGCGCGTCGAATCGATCTTTGGCAGCGAGAGATGCGCGGTCATGACCGCACGCACTCCCGCCGAAATCCCCGCACGGAACGGGACTAGTTCAACGGACCGGAGACGATCGATGTCGAACGGCAAGGCGGGGAGACCCATGTGCGTGTCCTCCCGCGTGTCGCCATGCCCCGGGAAATGCTTGACGGTCGCAATCATCCCCGCCTCCTGGGCCCCCCGCACGTACGCCTCGACCATCCGTGCAACGTCGGCGGGGTTCTCTCCGTACGACCGGGTGTTGATGATCGGGTTGTCGGGGTTGTTGTTGATGTCCGCAACCGGAGAGTTGGACCAGTGAATCCCGATGGCACGTGCCTCCAGTGCGGTCACCCGCCCGAGCTGGTAGGCGAAGCGCGGATTGCCCGTCGCGCCGATCGCCATCTGCGACGGAAACTGCGTCCCGCCGCCGGCAATGAACTTTGGCAGATCTTCCGACCATCCCCGCGACAGACGCCAGGGATGCGTGTATGTCATCCCTGATTCGAGGTCGCCGTTGATCAGCAGCGGCACCTTCGATGCCTTCTGCAGCTTGTTGGTGACAAGCGGGATATCGAGCACGCTGCCGCCCCCCAGGATGAACGAGCCGACATGGAACCGTTGGATCCTGTCAAGCGCATACAGGTACGCGGGATGCTCCTCGTGCGTGTAGAGGGCGACAAGCTCTGCCACCAGGAGCTGACCGACCTTTTCTTCAACGCTCAGCGATGCAAGTGTTGAATCGACCCACCGTGACTCTTGTGCCCCGGCTGTCTGTAATCCGGCGGCCGCTACACACAGCGTGACGAGGAGCCTTTTTCCCCAGTGGCCTGCACCTCGGTTGACAATTTTCGATTGTCGATTGACTATTGTCAATTGATAACCCCTTCTCCTGATGACGGCGTTGCGGAATTCCAGAGGATTGTGTCGCCGTACCGGAGGTAGCGCGCGTTGTGAACCACGAAGCTTGACCCGCCCCCTTCCCTCAGCCGCAGCAGCACGACACTTCCGTCCGTCTCGACCGTTCCGTCGGAGTACGGTCCGAGCGTGAAATAGAGATGGTCCTCGACTCCGGGCGACCTGACGACGAAATGCCGCTTCGTGATTTTTTCAGCTGATCGTGCCGCCGTATCACTCCGGAACGGCTCAAGGAGAATCGGGAACTGGGAGAGGGAGTCCCCCGTCGAGATCTGGTCAAACCGTATCCACCCGACATCCTGCGTCTTTCCGGGTGTGCGATCGGTCGTGCTCGCAGCCCGGCCGGTCCCCCGCCGGGTCGCGAAGGCCGGTCCCGCCGGAACAACGCGGATGCCCGGCGCAGTCGCCGATACAAAACCCGTTCCTGCCGTCAGAAGCGAGTCCGGCGAATGGAAATACCATGAGAGGGTGTCGCCTCCATGCGTGCACGACAGATCGTCCAGCATGAACCAGTAGAACGGCTTCACAAACGCGATCTGCCGCCGGTCCCGGATGCCGAACCGTTCGTAGCCGGCATGGACGCCCGAAAAGAAGTCGAGGGAAGGTGTTGATCCCCACAGGATCTGTTCTCCCTGCACGCCTTCGCGTTCGAT
>JBGPYM010000085.1:0-11764 GCA_041493205.1 Bacteroidota bacterium | reverse complement strand
ATGACCTACGAGAGCCGGGAGAAGGATATCGTGCTTATCAAGAATCTGGGGGCGAACCTCGTCCGGTTCGCGGGCCGTCCGCCGCATCCGTACATGCTCAACCTGTGCGACCGCTACGGATTGCTTGCGATGGAGGAACTTCCTCTCGTCCAGACCCCCGGACCTGTCATGGGGACCGATCAGTACGCGGAGCTTGCGTCAGCGGAACTCAGAGCAATGATCCTCCGCGACAGAAATCACCCTTCCGTGCTGGCGTGGGGCCTCGGCGACGAGTTTGAAGCGACGCACCCCGCGGCACGTCCGTTTGTCGAGTCGCTCGCGCGCATCGCGCGAAGCCTCGACGCCCGCCCGCTCTACTTCGGCGCCGTTGCAGGGATCGGGGCATGCACGGACCTCGTCGACCTCGCAGCGGTGAATGTCCGGACGACCGATCCAAAGGCGTTCAGGTCCGAGCTGGAGGCCTGGCGCGCATCCCACCGGACCCAGCCGGTCATCGTCGCGAAGTTCGGAACGGAAGTTCAGCACGACAACAGGAACGGCACCAGCGACCCGCTCTCCCAGGAGGCGCAGGCCCGCTTTTTTCTCCAGCGGTTCGAAGTCCTCCGGTCGCTCGATTATGACGGCGGCATCGTCTGGTCGTTCAACGACTGGAGGGGGGACCGGCCGGCACTCACCGTGCATTCGGGCGACCCGACGCTGCACAGCATGGGACTTGTCAGCGCGCAGCGGGAGAAACGGCTTGCCTACGATGCCGTCCGGTCCGTATTCCGGGGGGAAAAGTACGTGGCGCTCCCGCTCGGCACATATTCGCGGGGTGCCCCCATCATCTATGTGCTCGCCGGTTTTGTGGTGTTGATCGGCATGGCCTATATCTACAACGCGAGCAGGCGGTTCCGGGAAAGTCTGAACCGCTCCGTCCTCAACTCATACAATTTTTACGCGGACGTGCGCGATCAACGCAGTGTTTCTCTTGCGCACTCCACACTGCTCGGCGTTGTCGTGTCGCTCGCGCTTGCCATCGTGGCCTCGAGCCTGCTCTTTCATTTCCGGGAGAGCCTGGTACTGGATTACCTCCTTTCCTCGCTCCTGGTGGCTGACACACTGAAAAAGTGGGTGGTCGAGCTGATCTGGAGCCCGCTCCGGTTCATCGCAATCGGCGGCGGCCTGTTTTTTATCGCTCTGGTGCTCCTCGCCGGAGCCGTACATTTCCTCAGGCTCTTCGTCCGGACGCATATCTTTCCGTTCCATGCATATACCGTGACCATGTGGGCGACCGCGCCCTTCCTGATCCTTGTCCCGGTGGGGATGATTCTCTATCGGGTGATCGAGAGCAGCATGTACGTCATACCGGCCCTGATCCTTGTGGCGTTCCTCTTCCTCTGGGTGTTCCTCCGGTTCCTGAAAGGCATCGCGCTCATCCTGGATGTGTTCCCCGTGAAGGCGTACATCCTGGGCGTGCTCGTTGTCGCGGCCCTCGGAGGAGCGGCGTATGCGTATTATGACTATGCGCAGTCGGCCCCGATGTATGTGTCGTTCGTGCTGTCCACCGTCGTTTCCATGCAATAACAGCGGGTATCCCGGAGCACATGTATCTCTCCAAGCTCGAAATCGTGGGGTTCAAGTCGTTCGCAAACAAGGTGAACCTCACCTTTGACAGTGGAATTTCCGCGATCGTCGGTCCGAACGGGTGCGGCAAGACGAATATCGTGGACGCCATCCGCTGGGTGCTTGGGGAGCAGAGGTACAGCGCGCTGCGCAGCGACCGGATGGAGGACGTGATTTTCAACGGGACGAAGGCGCGCAAGCCGCTCGGCATGGCGGAGGCGTCCCTGGTCATCGAGAACACCAAAGGCATCCTCCCCTCGGAATACACCCAGGTCACGATTGGCCGGCGTGTCTACCGCTCCGGGGAAAGCGAATACCTCCTCAACAAGGTGCCGTGCCGCCTCAAAGACATCCTTGACCTGTTCATGGACACGGGGATGGGAGCGGATGCCTACTCCGTGATCGAACTGAAGATGATCGAAACGATCCTCAGCGACAAGACCGACGAACGGCGCCGGCTCTTCGAAGAGGCGGCGGGTGTGACGAAGTACAAACACCGCCGGAAGGCGGCGTACCGGAAACTCGAGAGCGTCCAGGCCGATCTCGTCCGGGTCAACGACATCGTGATGGAAGTCCAGAAGGCCGTCAATACCCTTGAACGGCAGGCGAAGCGCGCCGGACAGTACCATGAAGTCACCGCGCGCCTCCGGACACTTGAAATTGACCTGATGGAGCGGGAGTACGCCCAGATCACCGGCCGGTGCGTGCCGCTGGAAGAGAAACTGGCGGCAACCAACGCCGACAAGTCGAAAATCGACACCGGCCTCATGGAGGAAGAAGCACGCCTGGAAGGACTCAGGACCAAACTGCTCGAAGTGGAAAAACGGCTTGCCGAGGCGCAACGGGATGTCAGCCTCCACATGGAAAAGATCCACCGCGTCGAGGAATCGAACGCCGTCACCGGAGAGAGGATCAAGGCGCTGCAGTCCAACAGCGAACGGTATGTCCGGGAGCAGGCGGAACTCCGGGAGGTTGTGCTGCGGCTCGAAGCGGAAATAACATCGCTGAACGAACGTTGCGCTTCGCTGTACGCACGGGAAGGCATCTCTGCGCACGATCTCGACGAACGCAGGACGGCGCTCGGTGAATCTGCGCTCCTCGTGGATGCGCAAAAAAACGCCCTTCACGCGCTGAACGAGAAAACCATCAGCCTCGTCCACGGCATTGCGGAACGGCAGACAGAAGAAGACCGCACCCGGGGCCGGATCGAGAATCTGAACGGGCGCGCTGACAGGGCGGCGGAAGAAAACGCTGCGTATGGGCAGGAAATCACGCGGCTGGACGGCGTCATCGCGGAGCTTTCCGCCCGCGACCGTCAGCTCCGACGGCAGTTCACCGACGCGGAAGTGAAATACTACGATGCGGAGTCGCGGAAGAAAGCGCTTGCCGGCTCGATGGAATCCCTGCGCAGCGCTGCCGGGGAGATCAGAAGCGAATCGGACCGGAAATCGTCGCGCATCGACTTCCTGAAGGGACTCGTGGAATCGCGCGAAGGCCTCCCCGAAGGGATCCGGTACCTCGCATCCAACGCTTCGTGGAAACCCTCGCGGAACATCACGGTGGCGGATGCAGTCCATGCAGAGGAGAAATACCGTGCCGCCATTGAGGCGGCGCTCGGCGAATTTGCGGGTCTCATCGTCGTCGACTCGGTGGAAGAAGCGGAGCGCGGCATCGGACTCCTCAAGGCAGACCAGCGCGGCAAGGCCACATTTGTCTGCCTCGACCGCCTCCCCCGGTTCCGGACACGCATCCGCCTGCCGCGCATCGACGGGGTGGTTGGCTGGGCGGCCGACTGTGCGAAGTTCAAGCCCGCCTTTGCCCCGTTGTTCAAGTTCATTCTGGATCGCGTCCTGATCATGGAGACGCCCCAGGCCGCCGCGGCGGCGAGCAGGCGGATTCCGGGAGTCAGGTGCGTCACGCTGGACGGGGAAATGCGGACGGGGGCAGGCATCGTGAAGGGCGGGAGCCGGCGGCAGGATGAGGGCGGGCTCATCGGAAAAGAGGCGCAGATCGAGGAACTCGGCAAGGAGATTGCCGCGCTCGCAGAACGTCTCCGCGCAGCCGAAACAGGGCGTGATGCGGTGGTGGCGGAGCACGATGCAATCGACCTGAAGAAGTTCGCCGACGACGTCAAGACGGTCGAAAAAGAAATGAACGGCGTCGAGATGAAGATTGCGCAGGTGGCCTTCGAGAAAAAGCGGGCCACAGACATCATTGCGAAGAACAGCGAAGAGATGATTGCACTCAGAGCCGAAGCCGGCGGCCACCTTGCCCGTATCGAGTCGGATGCCCCCGCCCTGGCTGCGTTGAAGTCGGACAAGGAAGAGGTCGAACGGGCGATCGGCGGGGCTGCGGGAGAGCTGGAACGGCGGGAGCGCGAGTGGAACGAGGAGAGCGCCGGCGTCAACGAACTGGCGATCACCGTTGCCACCGTCCACGGGGAATTGCAGAACGCCGAGGATGCACTCCGCCGGGCGGAAGTGTCGTCGGTCGAGACCGCGGAGGCGATCGCACGTCTGGAGGAGGATGTCCGGCGCGCGGCCACAGGGATCGCGGAGGGAGAATCCGTTCTGGATGAGAACGCGCGGGCCCTCGCGGAGCTGCGCGATGCCCTGGCGGTCATTGAGGCCCGGCGCGAGGGGGTGGAGACGGAAGCCGCCGCGGACCGCAACAGCATGCACACGATCGAGCTGTCCATCAAGGATCAACGGCGGACGCACGACGAGTCTCTGCGCAGTTCGCATGAGGTGGAACTGAAGCTCGCGGACCTCAGGGCGAAAGCCGAGCACCTCCGGCGGCGCGCACAGGAGGAGTTTGAGACGGTCCTGGAGCTCAAGTCCTACCCGGAAGACGAATTTGTCGACTTCGCCGCACTGCGCGATGAGATCCAGGGTCTGCGCGAGAAGGTGAAATCACTCGGAAATATCAATTTCGCGGCGTACGAAGAATTCAACACAGAGAAGGAACGCCTCGATTTTCTCACCACCCAGCGCGCGGATCTTCTGGAGGCCGAAAAGACCCTCCTCGCCACCATCGAGGAGATCAACACGACGGCTCAGAACAAGTTCCTTGAGACCTTCGCGCTCATCCGGAGCAATTTCATCGAGACGTTCAAGAGCCTGTTCGATCCGGGCGATGAATGCGATCTGAAACTCGAAGAGGGGGTCGACCCCCTGGAAGCACGGATCGAAATTGTGGCGAAACCGCGGGGCAAGCGGCCAACCTCGATCGACCTGCTCTCCGGCGGCGAGAAGACCCTGACGGCGACCGCCCTCCTTTTCGCCATCTACCTTGTCAAGCCGAGCCCCTTCTGCATCCTGGATGAGGTCGACGCGCCGCTCGATGACGCGAATATCGACCGGTTCACGCGCATCCTGCGGAAGTTTTCGGACAACACGCAGTTCATCGTGGTGACACACAACAAGCGGACCATGGAGGCGGCAAGCGCGCTCTACGGCGTGACCATGGAAGAAGAGGGAGTCTCCAAGCTCGTGACGGTCCGGTTTACCAGGGGGGCGCAGGTGGAATCAGCTGCACTGGCATCCGCCTGAGCATGGCTCTCAGGGTGTTTGTCGATTTTGATGGTACGATCACGCGGCAGGACGTCGGGAACGCGCTTTTCCGCACGTTCGGGGGCCCTGCGTGTGACCGGCTGGTCGAACAGTACCGCGCGGGAGGACTCGGCGCCCGCGAATGCTTCCGCGGCGAAGCGGCGGCGATGGGGCGGTTCCGGGTCGAAGCGTTCAATGCGTTTATCGACGCTCAGGAGATCGACGGTTCGTTCCGCGGACTGGTCGACCTGTGCGACTCCGCATCTATCGACCTTCGCATCATCAGCGACGGGCTCGACTATTATATCGCGCGGATCCTCGCCGCCCGGGGATTCGCCGGGATTCCGTTCTTTGCCAACACGCTTTCCCTTGTTGATGCACAGGAGGATGGCACCGCGCGCGCGGCGGTTGCGTTCCCGCACGCCGATGCCGGGTGTGACCGGTGCGCCTGCTGCAAACGGAATATCATGCTCACGCTTTCGGCGGACGAGGACGTCATCTGCCTGATCGGCGACGGATATTCCGACCGCTGTCCCGCACGGTATGCCGACATTGTCTTCGCGAAGGATGCGCTGCAGGCCTGGTGCCAGCAGGAGAATATTTCGTACTACCCGTACAGCTCGTTCGAGGATGTCACGGCGCGCCTCCGGACGCTGGCGTCCCGCCCGCGCCTGCGGCCGCGCCGCCGCGCGGCGGAAAACCGGCGGGCCGCGTTTGCCCGGGAATCATGACCATGACGCAGGACACCATGGATATCCGCCGGCTGATATTTACCTACCGGAGCTACACGCCACTGCCGTTTCTGGCGGTGATGATCTGGTGGGCTGCGCCGACGGTCCTGAGCATGGTCGTCGGTTTTGCGGTCGTGTTCCTCGGGGAGACGATCCGCTTCCTGGGCGTGTCGTTCGTCGGGGCGGAAACCAGAACGACCGGTACCGTCGGCGGTACGTATCTCGTCACCAACGGGCCGTTCGCCTACGTGCGCAATCCGCTCTACGTCGGGAACATGCTCCTCTACGCAGGCATCGGGGTCATGTCCATGGCGCTGTTTCCCTGGCTTCTGATCATCGCCATCGCCTGGTTCTATGTCCAGTATTACCTGATCGTGACACGGGAGGAAGAATATCTCGCGGAGCGGTTCGGGGATGAATTTGCGGAATATGTGCAGCAGGTCCGGCGGTTCCTCCCGCGCCTGACACCCTATGCGGCGCGTCACCCCGCCCCCAAGACGCTTGATCCGGCCGAAGGCCTGACAAGCGAGCGGCGTACGCTGCAGGCGATCGCACTGGTCACCATCGTGATCGTCGCCAGGTATCTCTACCTGCAGATGGCGGGGTGAGGAATGCCGCCGAAGATTCTCATGGTGGCCGGGGAAGCGTCGGGAGACCTCCACGGAGCGGCGGTTGTCCGTGCACTGAAGCGCCTCGCGCCGGCGGCGGAAATTTCTGGTGTCGGCGGTGACATGATGGCGGGTGAGGGGATGAGGCTGATCCATCATATCAAGAGCCTCGCCTTCATGGGATTTATCGAGGTCGTGCGGAACCTTCCGGCGATCCGCGCGCTGGAACGCCTGCTGCTCCGGGAAGTGGAATCACACCGGCCCGATGTCGTCGTCCTGATCGACTACCCGGGGTTCAACCTTCGCTTCGCCCGGAAGGCGAAAGAGCGCGGCGTCCCTGTGCTCTACTACATCAGCCCGCAGGTCTGGGCATGGAACAAGGGACGCGTCAGGCGCATGGCGGGCTCGGTCGACCGGATGAAGGTCGTGTTCCCGTTCGAAGTCGGGATCTACCGTAAGGAAGGTATCGACGTGGAATGGGTGGGCCATCCGCTCGCGGAGCATCTGGCCGAGAACTTCACGCGGGCGGAATTTGTACGGCAGCAGGGTCTTGAACCCGGGAAGAAGATCATCGGGCTCTTTCCCGGAAGCAGGATTCAGGAAATCGAGCGAATTCTGCCGGTCATGGTGCGGGCGGCAGAAGAGATCCGGCGCACCCGTGAAGTACAGATCGCGCTCGGCGTCGCACCGAATCTCGGTCCGGCGCTCATCCGGCGCCACCTCCCCGCGGGTGCGGACATCCGCCTCGTTGAGGGCGCCACCCACGGGCTCATGGCGCACGCGGATGCCGCGATTGTCACCTCCGGTACCGCAACGCTCGAAACGGGATGGTTCGGGACGCCGATGGTGGTCGTGTACAGAACGTCACCGGTGACGTATCTGATCGGACGGATGCTCGTGAATGTCCCCGCAATCGGACTGGTCAATATTGTGGCAGGGAAGAAGATCGTACCCGAATTTGTTCAGCATGCAATGACTGTGGAAAATCTGACAGCAGCGGTCGGAAGGATCCTGGATGATCCTGCGTACGCGGAGAGGATGCGGCGCGATCTTGCGGCAATCAGGGAATTGCTGGGTCCCCCGGGCGCCTCTGAGAAAGTCGCACAAGGCATTCTCGCACTTGCGGAGGGGCGATGAACGTCCGGCACGTTGCATGGTGCATGGTCGTGCCGGTGGTCATCCTCGGATCGTGCGGACCGTCCGGCGAAAGTTCGAAGTCCGGAGCGGAGGGATCGAAGGAGGCTTTCTATCAGCGCGGCCACCATCTCTACCAGACGATGGATCTGGAAAGTGCGGAACCGGAGCTGCTGCGCGCGGTGGAACTCGATTCGACGTACGTGGAGCCGCTGGTTGATCTCGGATCACTCTCCTACGACCTCGGCAGGAGATTCGATGGCGAGAAAAATCCGGGACGGCTTGACCGGTTCCGGCGCGCCCGAAGATTTTTTGCCCGTGCGGAAGCCCTGGGGTACCGCGATGAGGCCGCGTATGAACGCCTGAGCGAACTCTCGCTGGCTCTGGATGATGCGCACGGGTTCCTCGCCTACGCAAAAAAGACGGCGGCCCTCTTTCCGTATGACCGGCAATTGTACAACCTCGGCCTGGCATACTTCGGTGTGGAGGACTGGCAGAGTGTGATCAAATCGCAGAAGGAAGCGGCGGAGAAGTTCCGGCAGTCGCCGTATCTGGGGGGGTTTTACCGGCAGTTGGGGCGCGCATACATGAAGATCGACCGGGACCAGACCGCCGAACGGACGCTCGTTACCGGTGTGCAGGCGGTCGATGCCCGGCTGGCGGCAAAAGGGGCCCTTGCGGCGGATGAGCGGAAACGGCTCGTGGACGACAAGATCGGAATGTTGCTTCTCCTCAAACGCCTCCACACCACGTACGGAGCGGCGGAAAAACTGGCGAACGTCGAGCGGCAGCTGAAAGAGGCGGGTTACCAGAAATAAGCCGACGGCGGACCATGAATATCGTCCTGCTCCCGCTCTCCTGGCTGTACGGCATGGTCGCGGCTGCCCGGAACGCGGCATTTGACGCCGGTTTGCTCCGGCAGACGCAGGCGGGGGTACCCGTCCTCTCCGTCGGCAATCTGACTGCGGGGGGAACCGGGAAGACGCCGCTGACCGGACATATAGTGGGGCTCCTGCTGCGGCGCGGAAGGAAACCTGCAGTGGTCAGCAGGGGATACGGAAGAGAATCCCGCGGCGTTGTCATCGTCGCGTGTGCCGGCCAGCCGACCGTGAGCGCCGCCCTGGGCGGCGACGAGCCGGTGCAGATCGCGCGGAACTTCCCGGGGATACCGGTGGTGGTCGGTGAGCGGCGCGCGGAAGCTGCGGCCGTTGCAGTGGACCGCTGCGGTGCGGATGTGATTGTCATGGATGACGGGTTCCAGCACCGCTACCTCCGGAGGGACGCGGATATCCTGGTCCTGGACGCGCGGAAAGATATCAGGCGCATCCCGCTGCTCCCCGCAGGACTCCGCAGGGAATGGATCAGCGGCATGCGGCGTGCGAGCCTGCTCATGTTCTCCCGGTGCGGTGAGGAGGGGCTCCCTTCATGGAGCAGGGATATTGCCCCCCGGTTCGAAGGGAGGATGGCGGGTTGCCGGTTCCGGATTGCGGGCTTCAGGTCGATCGCGGACGGTACGGAGACGCGTTCCGAGGGTCCGGCGGTTGCATTCAGCGGCATTGGCGACCATGACGAGTTTCTCCGGACCCTCAGGGATGCAGGGATCACGCTCGCGGGTGACCGGCGATTTCCGGACCATCACAGGTACACCCGGAAAGATCTTGCGGGCGTTGTGGAACTGGCGAAGTCAACGGGAGCGGGGGCCATCATCACCACGGAAAAGGATATGGTCCGGCTTGAGTTTGACAGCGCTGTTGCCGGGGAGCTTCTGCAGGGCATCCCGGCAATGACCGCGACACTCACGGTGGAAATCACAGAGGGAAACGACGTGTTCGAATCGGTCATCGATACATGCCTGCGAGGGAGCGGACGCTGATGGTCATCGGAATCACAGACCCGATGCGGGACGAGGTCACCTACGCGCAGTATGTGACGCTGGTGAAGCGCTGGATCCCGGGCGCGACCACGCAGATCCTCTCCTGCGTCACCGGAACATTTTCTGAAATCGAGAAATGCCAGGCGGTGATCCTCAGCGGAGGCGGGGACGTCCATCCGAAATTTTACGGGATCGAAGAGAAAACCGATCTTGCCAAGGAAGTGAGCATCGGACGCGATCTCTTTGAATTTGATATTATCCGCGAACTCATGGAGCGCGGCCTTCCCGCGCTCGCGATTTGCCGCGGCACGCAGATCTTCAACGTGGCCATGGGAGGGACGCTTATCCTGGACCTCGAAGCCGCCGGATTTGCGAGCCATCGCAGGGGGGATGCGCCGGAGCGCCTGCACGGCATCCGCGTCACCGAAGGATCGTTGCTCCACAAGGTCACAGGGACTACCTCCGGTACGGTGAATACTTCCCATCACCAGGCCGTGGACATGCCGGGAAGAGGGCTTGCGGTGTCGGCCCGCTCGGACGACAATGTTGTCGAAGCGCTGGAATGGGCCGAACCGGCGGAGAAGCCGTTTCTGCTCCTCCTGCAATGGCATCCGGAACGCATGAAGGATACCGCGAATCCGTTTGCCACAAAGATCATGAAGAAGTTCGCCGCGGCAATCGCCGCAGGGACACATTGATGCCGTACACGACCATGCCATACCATCACACAAGGAAAAGCCATGAAGAAATACGTTTATTTTTTTGGTAAAGGAAAAGCCGAAGGCAAAGCGGAAATGAAGGCGCTCCTGGGAGGCAAGGGAGCCAACCTGGCTGAAATGACAAACATCAAGCTTCCCGTCCCCGCGGGGTTCACGATCTCGACGGAAGTCTGCACCTACTACTATGAGAACAAGCGCTCGTATCCGAAATCGCTCAAAGGCGAAGTGACAACGTGCCTGAAGAAAGTCGAATCCTCCATGAAGGCGAAATTCGGCGACCCGCGGAACCCGCTGCTGGTCTCGGTCCGCTCGGGTGCCCGCGCGTCGATGCCGGGCATGATGGACACGATCCTGAACCTCGGCCTGAACGACGTGGTGGCGGAAGGACTCGTGAAGAAGACGAACAACCCGCGGTTCGTGTTCGATTCCTACCGCCGGTTTGTGCAGATGTACGGCGACGTGGTCCTCGGGTTGAAACCCGTTCACAAGGATGAGATCGATCCATTCGAAGTGATTATCGAGGCGAAGAAGAAGGAACGCGGCGTGCACCTCGACACGGAGCTGAACGCCGACGACATGCGCGACCTTGTCATCCGCTTCAAGCGGGCCATCAAGGAGAAGACCGGGCACAGTTTCCCCGAAGATCCGACGCATCAGCTCTGGGGCGCCGTCAGTGCGGTGTTCGGGTCCTGGATGAACGACCGCGCGATTGCCTACCGGAAAATGTATGACATCCCCGAATGGTGGGGCACGGCGGTGAACATCCAGTCGATGGTGTTCGGCAACATGGGCGAGTCCTCCGGCACCGGCGTCGCGTTCACGCGGGATGCCGCGACCGGCGAAGACAAGTTCTACGGGGAATATCTCATGAATGCGCAGGGTGAGGACGTGGTCGCCGGCATCAGGACGCCGCTCCCGATTTCCGACCTGGCCGAGCGGAATCCGAAACTGTACCGGCAACTCGACAAAATCCGGCTGACGCTCGAAAAGCACTACCGGGATATGATGGATATCGAGTTTACCATCCAGGAAGGCACACTCTACATGCTCCAGTGCCGCGTCGGCAAGCGGACCGCGTTTGCGGCAATCAAGATCGCGGTCGATATGGTCGGCGACCGCCTGATTTCCGACCGGGAAGCTCTCGCGCGCATCGAGCCCGATCAGCTCAACCAGCTCCTCCGCCCGGTGTTCGACCTGAGGGAAAAAGAGGCCGCGGTGAAAGGCGGAAGGCTCCTTGCAAAGGGGCTCAATGCGGGCCCGGGTGCTGCGACCGGACGCGTCGTCTTCAATGCGCCGGATGCCGAGGCCTGGAAGAAACGCGGGGAGCAGGTCATCCTCACCAGGATCGAGACATCCCCTGAAGACATCAAGGGAATGGATGCGGCCGAAGGGATTCTGACGGCGCGCGGCGGCATGACGTCGCACGCGGCCCTCGTTGCGCGGCAGATGGGCAAGGTATGCGTTGCGGGATGCGCGGCGCTTGAGATCGATTACGGCACCCACACCATGCGGGTGAAAGGGAGGACCGTCAGGGAAGGAGACT
>JBGPYM010000212.1:0-5588 GCA_041493205.1 Bacteroidota bacterium | reverse complement strand
TGGCACACAGGCATCCAATGTGATCCCGTCAAATGCAACCGCGTCACTTGATATACGGATTGTGAAGGGGATGGATCCATGCAGGACTCTCGACTACGTGGTCGATCACATCCGCAAGCAGGGATTTTTTGTGGTCGATCGGCCGCCCACGCCGGAAATTCGCCGGGCGCACGCAAAAGTCGTGTGGGCGGAAAAGGGAGAACCGGGGTTGGGTGCGGTCCGGACGCCGATGGACCTTCCCATAGCTCAGGAAGTCATCCGGACAGTCGAGAGCGTCCGCGGTCCTGCGGTAAAACTTCCGATGATGGGAGGCGGGCTTCCCCTGGCCGCGATCGAACGTCCTCTGGGCACACGCACGATCGTCATCCCGATCGCCAATCATGACGACAGGCAGCACAGCTTCGACGAGAATCTCAGAATCAGAAATCTCTGGGATGGTATCGAACTCATGGCGGCATTACTCACCATGTGATCGCGTTTTGCTCACTCCCACGGGTCAAAGAGGATCTTCACACATTCCTTCGACCTGAGTCGCTCCACCCCTTCGGCGTATCGCGTGAATGGAAGCCGTGCGCTCATGAGCGGCGCGAGAAGAAGCTTTCCCGCACAGATAAGCTCATACGCCTGCACCGCTGCTTCGCGGGTATGCGTTCCGTAGCCGAGCAGCGCGAATCCTCCCCACCACTGCTCCGGCCCGAACCGGACATCTTCTCGTAGCACACCGAAAATCGCGACACTCCCGCGGGTTGAACCCATCAACGCCTCGATCGATACCCGCAACCCGGTAGTATCGAGCGCGGCATCGAACACGTCCGGATGCGTCCGGCCTGAGGGCCAGTGAAATTCTCCCGGATCCCAGGTTTCATCGGCCCCTAATTTTAGAGCCAATCTCCTGCGGGGTTCAAGAGGATCCAGTCCGATCACCTCCCCTGCCCCGAATGCACGGGCGAGCTGCACGGCGACAAGTCCGGAGGGTCCGAGACCGCCGATGGCCACCCGTTTCCCTTCGATACCTCCGCATTCGCGCAACCGGTTGATCGAGCCCTGCACGCACATCGCCAGCTCGAGAGAAGCGACTTGCCCGGGAGAAAGTTTCGAGTCGATTTCAATAAGATCTTCCTGATGGAGCGCGGCATACTGGGCATAGCACCCCATGCGACGGCCGCCCGGGTCGCGCCAAGCCGCAACGTGCATGCCAGGCGAAAAGACATGGACGTTGCGCCCCAAAGAGATAACCTCGCCCATCGCCTCATGTCCCGGCTGGCCCGGCGCAAGAGGGTACGTCAGGGGTGCACCCGGAAACATCGGCACCCCGTCCATCATGTGGAGGTCCCACTGGGGGCAGGTGGCGACCCCCATGACTCTCACAAGGACTTCGTCGGGACCCGGGGAAGGCGTGTCAACTTCCTTCCATGCCGGGCGAAGAGGCGCTTCGAACTCGAGTGTATGCATCCGCGCGGCAACATGTGACATGTTATTCCCAATCCAGAATGACCCCAAGCACGGGTTCACTCTTCGATTCGATGAGCTTCCAGGCGTCCGCAGCCCGGGACACCGGAAAATGATGTGTGATCAGGGAAAGGGTCTCGAGGTTGCCCGCGGCAATCATCTGCAACGTTTCGTCCATTCGATTGCGCCTCCAGCCGCCCACGAGGTCGATCGTCAGCTCCCCGTACCGCGGCGGCTGCAGCGACAGCCGGTCGGCGGTTCCGTAGAAGCCGGCCGAGACGATATGGCCGAACCGGCGCATGAAGGGAAAAACCGACTCGAGGAGGTCAATGCGCCCCACGGTATCGACGGCAACCTGCAACTTCCCGGGACAGTGCCCGGTCAGATATGCCTTCCAGTCGGATTTCCTTTCATTCAGTGTGTGACTGTGCGGGCGGTGCGCAAAGAGGCGTAATCGCTCGTCATGGCGGCCGACCAGAAACACCTCCGAACCGCGGCAAGCGAGTGTTTGCGCCGTCCAGAGTCCGACCATCCCGTCACCGAACACCAGGGCGGGATCCCCTTTCTCCAGGTGAGGACGCGAGCCGGCGTTGTAGCCGACCTGTGTGAGGACCATTCCGGCATACGCCAGAAGGTTCACACCGGGAGGAAGTTTCCAGACCTGATCGCGGGGACACACGGATGGAGAGACATGGCCGGCGTAGGGGTGGTGCATTCCCTCGATGCGGCCAATCGAGGCGAAGACGTCCTCACCGATCGCGAGGTCGCCGATTTCACTTCCCACCCATTCAACCCGACCCACTTTCTGGTAGCCGGCAACGACCGGAAACGGAACAGGGTCACCCGGCTTGTACGGCGTGTCCCCGTCCGATCGTTCTCCCCGCAGGTACGACCCCTCGGTGCCGTTGCTGATCCAGGAGTGCGTGACTCTTACCAGAACATCAGACGGGCCCGGTTCGGGACAGCGCACTCCCTGGAAGGAGACGCTGTTCGGTCCCGTAAACACCACTCCCATTGCTTCCATCAGGAGTCAGGCGGCGGGCACGCTGCTTTTCTCCCGTCGCCGCAGCCCGATCAAACCAAGCCAGAGGACGAGGCTTGCAAGGAGGCCGAAGAACAGCAAGCGCCGGGTGAAATATGTTTCCCCACCGTCGGTGGGATAGTAGGAATACGCGAGCGGAGGCTTGAAGAGATACCTTTCAAGATTGCCGGTGAGGAACGTCCGATCGTTGAAGAACCCCGCATAAATTTCCCGGACATCTTCCACATTCGGCGGACGCCGGTACTTGATGATCGACTGGGCCGTGTATTCGCTCCGTATGAGCTCGTTGCACTTCGCGTACGGGACCGTCGCTAACGTGTCGATATTCGCAACGCCCAGCCTGTTGACCCATTGCCAGTCGATGTACATCCTCGCAAACGTGCTGTCGAACGCATTGTGCTGATTCAGATGAAACAGGTCGGCGGTATTCAGCACTGCGCCATACCTGTCAGTGATATAGAGATGGCCCTGCGAGAGATCCACGAAGGCCCATCGATTCTGTTCCCGGATAAATGACTCCGCCCACGAATGTCCCGAATAGATGATGGTGTTGTCCTGCGTGCGCGCCCCGAATACAAAGCGGGTGGGGATTCCCGCCCTGTTGGCCCAGAACACCCAGAGCTGGGCATGCTGTGTGCACCACCCTTTTCCTGTTCCGCAGGCCATCTCGTTATACAGGAGCCAGGGGTTCATCCAGCGTTCATCGTCCTTCGGCACACCTCCCGCATTTCTGAGCTTCTTCCGGAGGTATGGGAAGAGCTTCTCCATCCGCCGGAATGTCGATTCCCCTGCGACGATGCCCACTTCCTTTTGAAGGATGCTGTCGACTTCCATCAGCCCCTTGTCACCCACATAACTGTAATCGTCAACCCAATCGGCGAGCGAGAACTGTTCGAACTTTCCGCACGGCACATTCGACCGCACGATATACACGTCGACGTGATTCATCCCCAGAGAGGCATAGAATTCTTTCGGGTAGAACTGGATGGAGATTTCAATGACCTGACAGGCGGTCTCAGGCACGGGGATGAGCGTGTACGAATGAATCTGAGCAAACGTGGTATCAATGTGGAATGCCGGCATCAAGCCTGTCGCCACCTGGGGCTTCGCGCCATCCGTGAGGATTCTCCATTCGGACACTTTGCTCGACGACGCAATATCCAGCCGGATCCGGTCGCGGTCGACCAGCTTCCATTCGCGGATTGCAGGAACGTCGAGCGGGTAATAGAGCGTCGCATAGGATGCGGGGGTAAACGAGGACTCCCACTCCCGTGTGAAGAACACGTAGAGGTTCATCAGAACGAGAACCAGAACGAGGAGTCCGGCAATGCGCGTGACCCAACGTCGTTTTTTCATCGGCTTCAGGCAGGGTTGTGGGAGTGGATGACTGCAACATAGGGAACCTCCATTCATGAATCAAGCTCTCGCCGGCAAACTCCCCAACCCCTTTTTCGGCCCGCATTGGGGGGAGTCTTGATCCGGATCAATACGCGATCCTGGCCCCGGTTAATGCGCCGGCAGGCCTCCCAGTAGTATCTTAGTAGCATACAACAGCTCATCAACCATCTCATACAGGAGAACGATCATGGCACAGTGGAACATCGACCCGGCGCACTCAGAGATCAGGTTCAAGGTAAAGCACCTGGTGATCTCGACCGTGACGGGGGAATTCAAGCGCTTCAGCGGCACGATCGCGGCCGAGAAGCCGGATTTCAGCGACGCCCGCGTCCGGTTTGAAGCGGACGTGGACAGCATCAGCACGAATAACGAACAGCGGGACGGACATCTGAAGTCGCCCGATTTCTTCGACGCAGCCAGTCATCCGAAGCTCTCCTTCGCATCGAAATCCCTTACCGCGAAGGCGGATGGAAGTTACGAACTTGTCGGGGACATGACGATCAGAGGAACCACCCGCAGGGTCTCTCTCAATGCGGAATACGGCGGGACGGTGAAGGGATTTGAAGGAGATGTCGCCGCCTTCGCGATCACCGGGACGATCAACCGTCAGGAATTCGGGCTTCGGTGGAACGCTCTGACTGAAGCAGGCGGGGTCGTTGTGAGCGACGATGTGAAACTGGACATCGCCGTGGAGCTCAAAAGGGCGGCCGTGGAAGTCTCCAGGGCGGCCTGAACGGTCCCTGCGAAACGACCTGCGGCAGTTGATTACGATTCCTGAAGAACGGCGGGGAGTGGAAGTGCTCGGGAAATTTTCCGATATTGAAAGCAATCTTCCAGTTCTTCAGGTTTCGCATCAACCGGCCGAAGGAGATGTGTGCAGGATATCCGGCTCATGTTCGATACGCTGCGGGCGCATGTCCAGCAGCGGATAACGTTGACGGCGGATGAGTTCTTTCAGTGCACTTCGCTGATGGTCGCCCGGAGAGTCCGGAAGGATGCATACCTCCTCCAGGCGGGAGAAGTTTCAAAGCATCTCGCGTTCGTCACGAAGGGGTGTCTCCGGTCGTATTCCATTGACAAGAAGGGGCAGGAGCATATACTCCAGTTTGCCGTTGAAGGGTGGTGGATTTCCGATCTCTACAGTTTTCTGACGGCAAAGGAATCCACCTTTTTCATTGATGCCCTCGAGGAATCCGACGTCCTGCTTCTGGACAAGGCGGGATACGAGAAGCTCAGCGCAGAAGTTCCGAAGTTTGAAAAGTACTGGCGGATCCTTCTCTCGAGCAATTATATCGCAACCCACCGCCGTGTACTCGCCACCATCAGCCTCTCAGCAGAAGAGCGCTACCTTCAACTTGTGGAGGAGTGTTCGTCCATTACGCAACGTGTCGCCCAGCGTCACATCGCCTCCTTCCTGGGCATCACCCCCGAAGCGCTCAGCCGCATCCGCAACCGGATCGCAAAACGCCAGAAGACTGCCACAGTCTCATAGGCATACGACCAGGGAGATTGTTCTGACCTGATGATGGGTCTGGCGCATGAGTGATCAGTGCTCGATCAGCCAACGGAGTATCTTCAATTTCCATTTCTTGTACGGGAGGGTCTTCAGGAACCAGAGCTCAAGCCACGTCCCCTTCTCCAGCACGGCCTTTTCGTGTGAAAATGCCCTGAACCCGTGCTCGCCGTGGTAACTCCCCAT
>JBGPYM010000209.1:0-5680 GCA_041493205.1 Bacteroidota bacterium | reverse complement strand
GGGCGTCTTCTGCCTCCTCCTGGGATCCATCATGCTCATCAATTCGGAGTCGTCTTTGGAATTCGTCGCGATTTCATGGGGGGTTATTATCCCCGCAGTGCTCTGTACAGCGGCATTCTTCTTATTCGCCATCGGAATGGGGATCCGGGCCCAAACGCGAAAACCTGTCACGGGCACGGAGGGGATCGTCGGCGAAACCGGCGAAGCGGTCTCCGGGCTCTCGCCGTCGGGTCAGGTCCGGGTTCACGGCGAGCTCTGGACGGCCGTTGCATCAGGCGATACAATTCCTGCGGGGAGCCGCGTGGTGGTGGATAGAGTGGACGGATTGCGGCTCACCGTCCGCAAGCTCTAGAGGTTCATTCACTCGAAAGGAAACGTCATGGAAGCCTTCAGCGCGGTACTCTTTGTCCTCATTATTTTTTTTGTGATCATCCTCTCCAACGCGATCCGCGTTCTGCGCGAGTATGAGAGGGGAGTCGTCTTCCGCCTCGGCCGCCTTATCGGCCTGAAAGGACCCGGGATCATATTCCTCATACCTATCGTCGACAAGCTGGTGAAGGTCAGCCTCCGGACCGTCGTGATGGACGTCCCTCCGCAGGACATCATCACCAAGGATAACGTCTCGATCAAGGTCAATGCCGTCGTCTATTTCCGCGTCGTGCAGCCCGACAAGGCAATCGTGGAGGTGGAAAACTTCCTCTTTGCGACGTCCCAGCTCTCCCAGACCACGCTCCGGAGCATCCTGGGGCAGTCGGCGCTCGACGAGCTTCTTGCGGAACGGGACAAGATCAACAGCGAGCTCCAGAAGATCATGGATTTTCATACGGAGCCGTGGGGAATCAAGATTTCGAACGTCGAGGTAAAGCAGATCGACCTCCCGGTGGAGATGCAGCGGGCGATGGCGCGGCAGGCGGAAGCCGAGCGGGAACGGCGTGCAAAGGTCATCCACGCGGAAGGCGAATTTCAGGCGTCACAAAAGCTCGCAGATGCCGCGGCGGTCATCGAGCCGCATCCGATCGCGCTCCAGCTCCGTTACCTGCAGACCCTGACCGAAGTCGCGTCGGAGAAGAACTCGACCACCATATTCCCGGTCCCGATCGACTTGATCGCGCCGTTCCTCGAGGCCTATAGAAAAAAGAGCTAAATGGACGAATCTGAAGAAGGGTGAACCCGCTTCTCTACGGCCATGCTGCTGATCCGCGCATCGTCGCCGTCCACCAGAAGGACGACGCGACCATGCGGATTTATGCGCGTGACGGCGACACCGTCACCCAGGAAGACCGCCCGTTCTACCCATTCTTTCATCTCGCCGACCGCCGCCTGCTGCATGGATTCAATAGGAAGCACTGGGTCCGGCAGCTTGAGGGAAACGGCTACTACCAGTTCCTGTGCGTCTTCGATGAGTGGCCGGCCCTGTGGGACGCAGTCCGCCACGTGCTGGACACCTACAACAGGGCAGCCGTCACCAAAGCGGAGACCTACCAGGAACTCGACGTTCTCCACCTCCTCATCGATCCCGCAGCACAATACCTCCTCCAATCGGGCCGCACGCTCTTCAAAGACATGACCTTTGCCGGCATCCGCCGGATGCAGCTCGACATCGAGACGTACACCACCCCCGGACACCGCTTTAGCAATGCGTCGCGTGCGGGGGACCGGATCATCCTGATTGCGCTCAGCGACAACACCGGCTGGAGCCACCTCATCGACGGCCGGAAGATGACCGAGCAGCAGATGCTCACCCAGCTGGTCCGGATTCTTACCGAGCGGGACCCCGACGTGGTGGAGGGGCACAACATTTTCAATTTCGACCTCCCGTACATCCTTGCCCGCTGTGCCATGCACGGGGTGGCTCCTCTCTTCGGGCGTGACGGCACCCCGCCGCGCAGTTTCGACTCCCGGACCTCGTTCGCCGAGCATCCGTTCGAATACACGGTCACCGAAATCGCCGGCCGGCATGTCATCGACACTCTCCTGCTCGTTCAGAACTATGACGCTGTCAAGCGGACGATGGAGAGTTACGGACTAAAGTATGCGGCGCAGTTTTTCGGCCTTGCGGCGCCCGACAGGACGTATATTCCGGGCGAGAAGATCTCGTGGTACTGGGACAACGACCCGAAGACGCTCATGGAGTATGCACTGGACGACGTCGCGGAAACCGCTGCGTTGAGCGCCCACCTGTCGGGAAGCGCCTTCTACCTGACGCAGATGCTCCCGATTCAGTACGGTACCGTGGCCCGGATGGGAGCGGCGGGGAAAATCGAGAGTCTGCTGATACGGGAGTACCTCCGGCTCAAGCACGCACTCCCCCGCCCCCGCGGCGGCGCCCAGACTTCGGGGGGATACACGGACGTGTTCCTGGTCGGCGTACTGGGCCCGATCGTCCATGCCGATGTCGAGTCGCTCTACCCTTCCATCATGCTTGGTGAGGCGATCGCTCCTGCGAGCGACGACCTGGGCATCTTTTTGCTCCTTCTCAAGGACCTGACCTCCATGCGCCTGGAAACGAAGCGCGCGATGAACGCCGCAGAGGAGCGTGTGGAGCGTTCACGGCTTGACGCCATGCAATCATCCCTGAAGATCCTGATCAATTCCTTTTACGGCTACCTCGGATACAGCCGGGCGCTGTTCAACGACTACGCAAAGGCCGACCAGGTCACGCAAACCGGGCAACGCATCCTCAGGTCGATGATTGCCGAAATCCGCACCGCGGGAGGGAAGGTGATCGAGGTGGACACGGACGGCATCTTCTTCGTTCCGCCGCCGGGCATCGACACGGCGGAACAGGAATCGGCGTTCGTTGCAGCGCTCAGCGGCAAAATGCCCCCGGGGATCACGATCGCCCTGAATGGCCGGTACAGAAAGATGCTGTCATACAAGAAGAAGAATTACGCCCTGCTGGAGTACGACGACAAGATCCGGGTGAAGGGATCGTCGCTCGTTTCAAGGAGCATGGAACAATTCGGCCGGACGTATGTCCATCAATGCATCGATTTCATCCTGAACGGGAATATCGAGGGACTGCACAAGCTGTATGCGGAATACGACCATGCGATCCGGGAGCACGAGATGGAGGTGCGCGATTTTGCCCGGGTGGAATCCCTGAAGGACCCCGTCGCCGTCTACGAAAACGACGTTGCGGCCGGAAAGAGGAACAAAAGTGCGGCGTACGAGGTGGCGATTGCATCCGGCAGGCAGGTGCGCCCCGGGGACCGGATTGTGTATTACATCACTGGTGACGACCCGAACCCGAGGAGTTTTGAGAATTGCAAGGCCGCCGAGGAGTGGGATCCCAACTTTCCGGACGAAAACGTCGCCTATTATCTCAGGCGCCTGAGTGAATTTTCTGATAAATTCAAAGATTTCTTCTCCCCGCAGGACTTCCGCGCTATTTTTTCCGCAGACGATCTGTTTCCGTTCGACGCCACGCATATTGCGCTGCTCATCAGCGATGTGACCGCGCCTGAAGCGCCCGAGGACGAGGAACAGCACCCCGGCCAGTTCGGCATTTGGCTCGACGGCTGAACGGCGGATTTGCGTTTTTCAATCCGGATTCTTACACTTCTCCCACGGCAACACCGGCGGAATACTCCATCCATAGAGAAAGGCTGTCCCTGTATGGAAAAGGGGACCGTGAAATGGTTCAACAACGCAAAGGGATACGGCTTCATCACGCGTGAGAACGGGGAGGACCTTTTTGTCCACTTCAAATCTATCGTTGGAGAGGGCTACAAGAGTCTGAAGCAGGGAGAGGTCGTGCAATTCGACGTTGAGCAGGGTGCCAAAGGACTTCAGGCAGTCAACGTCACGAAGGTGAGCTGAGCGTCAGGCTTTGTCGTGCCGGCGCCGGAGAGCGCGGGGGAGCGACACCCCTGGAGAGAGAATTTCGTGATGGATCAGTTGCGGTGGGTGGCTACCCACTCCCGTACATAGCCTATAATTGTCTGCGTTGACGCCCCCGGCGTAAAGAGTTTTCCCACCCCGAGCTTCCCGAGTTCCTCGATATCCTTATCCGGAATAATTCCCCCGCCGAACAGCAGCACGTCGTTGAGGCCTTTCTCCTTCAGGAGCGCAATGATCTTCGGGAAGACGGTCATATGCGCGCCGCTCAGAATGCTCACGCCGACCGCATCCACGTCCTCCTGAATCGCCGCCTCCACGATCATCTCGGGCGTCTTCCGCAGTCCGGTATAAATCACTTCCATCCCCGCGTCCCGCAGCGCAGCGGCCACGACCTTAGCACCACGGTCGTGTCCGTCCAGTCCCACCTTCGCGACAAGTACGCGTATTCTCCGTTCCATCTGTTGCCCTTATGTGGTTGACAATTGAAGCCGGAAATCTGCGAGCAGCGTGTAGAGCCGGGCAAGCGGCAGGCCCACAACGTTGTAGAAACACCCCTCGATGCGCGTGACGAACACAGCGCCATAATCGTCCTGGATACCGTAGGCACCCGCCTTGTCCATGGGCGATCCGCCCGCAACGTACGCTTCGATTTCACGCGGCGGAAGCGCGCGGAACGTCACCTGTGTCAGCTCAACGGCGTCAACGCTGCGGTCCGACGGCCGGTCCACGAGCGAGATACCGGTCGCGACCGTGTGCGTCCGTCCGCTCAGGAGCGACAGCATGCGTATGGCGTCCTCGCGGTCGACGGGTTTGCCGAGCATCTGGCCGTCGAGGACCACGATGGTATCCGCCCCGACGATGATCCCTTCACCGATCCCCGACGCAACGCACCGGGCCTTCTGCAGGGCAAGGGACGACGCATTCTGCGCCGGCGTGAGCGCCGGGTCGAACTCTTCCGGAATATCGCAGGGGACGACCCGCGCATTCAGCCCGATCTGGGCGAGCAGCTGGATGCGCCGCGGCGAACGGGATGCGAGGATCAGTTCCTTTGCAGGGGGCATGGGGGATAACAAAAAAGGCGACACGTGTGTATCGCCTTCCCTGGTGTTTCGAAAATTTATGTCACGGGTGCATCAGCGGAACATCGCCTTTATGCTGCCCCAGGTTCTCCTGACGCTGCTGACGGAGTGCGTTACGACAACGTAGTACGGGTCCGAGCGCTGTCCGTCCGCGTACATCGCGGTGATGCGGTACTGATAAAACGAGTCCGAAGTCCGGAAGGCGGTTTCATCGATGAACTCGTACGATGAATTGCTTCCTTTTGCCTGAAGTCCCGGGGTGAGGATCAGGAACGGGCCGCTTGCTCCCGACTTGCGCGCGATTTCGTATCCGCCGACGCCGGTCTCATCCTCGCTCTGCCAACGGATGGTGATATTCGTCCCGTTGCTGTACGCCGAGGGTGCTCCCTTGATCACGGCACCCTGCATAAGGACCGCAGTCATGATCAGGAGTATGAAGGCCGCCGAAAGCAGAATTCTCATAGAGGGAATATAGACGGAGCCAACAACAAAGTCAAGCACGAATTGAACCGGTACAACCCTCGCCGTCGCATGTAGTTACAGACACGGGTAAAATGATAACCCCGGAAGTAGCACCGGCGTCCCTGTCGAAGATCCCGCCGAAGGCGGGGCCGGTGGTTCTTGCCTTTTGAAAGGACGACGGGCAGGGACGCCCGTCCTACTTCTGAGTTGTGCGGAAGGCGGGACTTGAACCCGCATGCCTTTTGGGCGCCACCCCCTCAAGATGGTGCGTCTGCCAATTTCGCCACTTCCGCAGG
>JBGPYM010000285.1:0-3740 GCA_041493205.1 Bacteroidota bacterium | reverse complement strand
GGATTGCCAGGGCGACGCTCCGCTCACCGCGGACTTCCGTCGGTACCTGGTACGTGGCGCCGCCCACCCGGCGGGCCTTCACTTCGAGCATGGGGCGCGTGTTGCTGACGGCCTTCTTGAACACTTCGAGCCCTGTTTTCTGTGTCCGCTCCTGGATGAGGTCGAACGCATCATACAGGATCCGCCGCGCGAGGTGCTTCTTCCCCTGCTTCATGATGTTGTTGCAGAATTCCGAGACAAGAACATCGCCGTACTTCGGGTCGGGAATGGGCTGCCGGGGTGATGATTTTTTCTTTCTCATGTTACTTGCCCTTCTTGGCGCCGTACTTGGACCGTCCCTGCTTCCGTTCCGCGACGCCGGCGGTGTCCAGCGTGCCGCGGATGATATGGTACCGGACTCCCGGAAGGTCCTTGACGCGTCCGCCGCGGATCATCACGATCGAATGTTCCTGCAGGTTGTGCCCTTCGCCGGGAATATAGGCCGTCACCTCGATGCCGTTCGTGAGCCGCACACGTGCGACCTTGCGCAGGGCCGAGTTCGGCTTCTTGGGCGTGGTCGTATAGACGCGTGTGCAGACTCCCCGCTTCTGCGGACTTCCTCCCATGGCGGGCGCCTTGCTCTTCCACGTGGCGCTCCGTCTGCTTTTCCGTACCAACTGTTGAATCGTAGGCACTGATTCTCCGCTATACTGCGTTAGGTGGCTGGATTTCAACAAAGCTTTTTAAGGTACGAAAAACGTCGCGGATTGTCAACAACCGGCCCCATTTGGCCGGTTCGTCTTCTTACGATGCGACGATTTTCTCCTTGGTTTTCCCCTTCTTCACCGGGACTTCCGCTTCTTCCTCCTCCTGTTCCTCCATCGCCTCTTCCGCCGCCGGCTTAAAGTCGAGCGCCAGATCGCGGAAATGCTTCAGTCCGGTCCCTGCCGGTATCAGGTGGCCCATGATGACGTTTTCCTTGAGCCCGAGGAGATTGTCGACCTTCCCTTCAATGGCGGCATCGGTCAGGACCTTGGTTGTTTCCTGGAACGACGCGGCCGAGATGAAGCTCTCCGTGGAGAGGGAGGCCGAGGTGATGCCGAGCAGGACCGGCTCCGAGGTGGACGGTTCCGCATCGCGGTACTCGATCACCTTTTTCGCCTTCTTGCGGAGATCGCCGTTGGTTTCGCGCGCCTTCTTCTTCGAAATCAGCTGTCCGTTCTTGAACTTCGCATCCCCCTTGCTCACCACGAGGACCTTGTCCCGGAGGCTTTCGTTCTCCTCCTCGAACTTCAGCTTATCGACGTAGTCCCCTTCCAGGAACTTCGTGTCGCCCGAATCGACGATGCGGAGTTTCTGCATCATCTGGCGGACGATGATTTCGATGTGCTTGTCGTTGATCTTGACGCCCTGAATGCGGTAGACCTCCTGGATTTCATTGACCAGGTACTCCTGGACGGCCGCCACACCCTTGATGCGGAGCACGTCATGCGGGTCGATCGCGCCGTCCGACAGCCGTTCGCCGGCACGCACGACGTCGTTCGCCTGCACGAGCACATGCTTGCCGAGCGGGATCGGATACTTGCGGACATCCTTCCCGTCGTGGCTCGTCACGATCACCTCGCGCGAACCGCGCTTCTGCGCGCCGAAGCTCACGATGCCGTCGATCTCGGAGACGACCGCGGGATCGTTGGGGCTGCGCGCCTCGAACAGTTCCGTCACGCGGGGGAGGCCTCCCGTAATATCGCGGGTCTTGCCGATGTCGCGCGGGATGCGGACGAGAACGGTACCCGCGACGATTTCCTGTCCGTCATTGACCGCCAGGTGGGCGCGGGTCGGGACGATGTACTGGCCCACCCTTCCCTTCCTGGCGTGCACCTCGAGGGTCGGGGCGAGCGTCCGGTCGCGGGAGTCGATCACGACCTTCTGGATATGGCCCGTCTGTTCGTCGTCGATTTCCCGGTAGGTGACGTTCTCCTTGAGCTGGTGGTATTTCACCACGCCCGCATGTTCGGAGATGATGACCGCGTTGTACGGATCCCACTCATAAATGATCTGACCTTTTGCGACGGGAGCCGCATCGCGCACGAGCATGGTCGCGCCGTACGGCACATCGTACTTCGTCAGCATCCGGTTGTCGCGGTCGAGCACGTTCACCACGCCGCTGCGGCCCGAGACGATGATGCGGGAGCCGGTGTCGTCGGGGACCTCGATCGATTTCACCCCTTCGTACACCAGCTTGCCGTCGAACTTGGAGGTGACCTGCGACTGCGACGCGATAAGGCTGGCCGTACCGCCGGTATGGAACGTGCGGAGGGTCAGCTGCGTGCCCGGTTCACCGATCGACTGTGCCGCGATGATGCCCACCGTTTCGCCGGGCTGGATGAGCTTCCCGGTCGTGAGGTTGCGCCCGTAGCAGAGCGCGCAGATGCCGCGCTTGGCCTCGCACATGAGCACCGAGCGGATTTCCACGGCTTCGATGGAGGTGTCCGCGATCCGGTCCGCGGTCTCCTCGTCGATGAGCTCTCCCGCCTTGACGATCACACTGCCGCTGAGGGGGTCGGTCACGTCATGCACGGACACGCGCCCGACGATACGCTCGGCCAGCGGTTCCTTGACATCTTCGCCTTCCTTCAGGGCGCCGGTCACGACCCCGCGGATGGTCCCGCAGTCTTCCAGGGTGATAATGGCATCCTGTGCGACGTCCACGAGGCGGCGGGTCAGGTATCCCGCGTCGGCCGTCTTCAACGCCGTATCGGCAAGGCCCTTGCGCGCGCCGTGGGTGGAGATGAAGTACTCGAGGATCGAGAGCCCTTCACGGAAGTTTGCGATGATCGGGTTCTCGATGAGCTCGCCGGTCGCGCCCGAGAGGCTCTTCTGCGGCTTTGCCATCAGTCCGCGCATGCCGGCCAGCTGGCGCACCTGTTCCTTGGAACCGCGGGCTCCGGAGTCAACCATCATATAGAGCGAGTTGAATCCCTCGCGCGAATGCTGGAGCGAGTCGAAGAGTTTTTCGGCCACCCGGTTCGTGACGCGCGTCCAGATGTCGATGACCTTGTTATACCGTTCGCCCTTCGTGATGAACCCGCGGATGTACTGGCTCTCGACTTCGTCCACGCTCTTCTGCGCGCGGGCGATGATTTCTTCCTTTTCCTTCGGGATGATCACGTCGTCGATGCTGACGGAGAGCCCGCCGGCGGTCGCGTACCGGAACCCGATGTCCTTCAGTTTGTCGAGGAACTCCGCGGTCTTCAGGTTCCCGACGTTCCGGAAGGCGGTCGCGATGATCTGGACGAGTCTCTTCTTATTGAGCAGCTCGTTGAAAAAGCCGATTTCCTTCGGCACGATCTGATTGAATATCACGCGACCGGTGGTGGTCTCGACCATCTTCCCGTCGATCTTCACCTTGATCCGTGCGTGGAGGCCGACCTTCCCGTAATTGTACGCGATGATCACCTCGCCCGGGGTCGCAAACAGGATTCCTTCGCCGACGTCCCCGCTCCTGGATTTCGTCAGGTAATAGCATCCGAGCACCTGGTCCTGGGTGGGCGTCACGATGGGCGCGCCGCTGGCCGGCGAGAGGATGTTGTGGCTCGAGAGCATCAGGACGCGCGCTTCGAGCTGGGCGTCGAACGAGAGCGGCACATGGACCGCCATCTGGTCGCCGTCGAAGTCGGCGTTGAACGCCGTACAGACCATCGGGTGAATGCGGATGGCCTTCCCCTCGACCAGCACCGGCTGGAACGCCTGGATGCCGAGGC
>JBGPYM010000160.1:0-7390 GCA_041493205.1 Bacteroidota bacterium | reverse complement strand
GGACACCTGCAGTACCAGCGAATCGGGGAGAAGCCGGCCGGCTACCTCTGTGTCGGATTTGCGCTTGACGACGGCTCGGCACTCAACCTCTGCGACGATCAGAAGATGGCAAAGCTCTACCTCGTCCACCAGGGAGAGGAAGCGGGCGTGCCGCGCTACGCGTCGCAGGGGATCGACATCCTGGGGAGCGGCTTCACCCGAGAGGCGTTTCGCACGGTGGCGCAGTTGCACCGAAGAAAGCAGGTGCGGGTGTTCATTAACGACCACGCAGCACTGAGTGCGATCGGAAATGCCTACGCGGACGAAATCCTGTTTGAGGCACGCATTCACCCCAAGACATTTGTTGCGCGGCTTTCGGGAGAAGAAATCGACCGACTCCATGACGCCATCGTCGCCGTCATGGCCTGGGGCGCGGAGCAGGTGGAGCGCGCGGCGCAGCCGATCCATGCCAAGGTCCGCGACCACATGAAGGTGCGCAACCGGAAGGGAGAAGCATGCCCGCGGTGCGGCGCCACAATCAGGCGCGAGGGGGTACGGGGACACGATGTTTTTTTCTGTCCATCCTGCCAGCCCGCATCGCGCGCACTGTTTATTGACTGGCGGAAGGCGTAGCGCATTGCTTCCCACCCCCTACGGGCGTATATTAGAACGATCACTTCGTTGAATCATCCCATCCCGATGCATCCATGACACTGCATCAATTACTGACTGAACGCAGCGCTGAAATCCTTGAAGAAGCTGCCGGGGCGATGGCCCGATCGCATCTGAAGCACTACGAGCAGGCCGGCACCGAACACACGCACCAGCGACTGAAGGCGCTGTTCGTCCTGACCGCGCGGGCGGTCAAGGAACGCAATCTCGGCCCCATGATCGCACACGCAGACAACGTCGCACGCGAACGGTTTGAGGCGGGGTTCGACCTCTGGGAAGTGCAAACCGCATTCAACGTGCTCGAAGAATCACTCTGGACCCGCATCCTGAAGGAACTTCCCCCTGCAGAGTATGCGGAGGCCCTCGGACTGATCAGCACGGTTCTTGGCATCGGGAAGGATACGCTGGCCCGGCGCTATGTCTCGCTTGCGAGCAAGACCAGGTCATCCTCGCTCGACCTGCACGCACTTTTCTCCGGGCTCCAGGGAGTCTGACCCACGCTTCGCTCACGATACAAGGCACTGCACCAATGATCCGCACCATCGTCGACTTTGACCATATCTGGTCGCACGAGATTGAATCGACGCAGAAGATCCTGAAACACATCCCCGACCGCGCGCTTGCACAGCAGGCGGATCCCCAGGGGCGCACACTGGGACGCCTCGCTTGGCACATCACGGTCTGCATCGGTGAGGCCATGGAGTCCACGGGGCTTGTCACGACCGGTCCGGGGAAAGGCGACCCCATCCCGGCATCGTCGAAAGAGATCCTGACGAAGTACAGCGATGCGGCAATCTCACTTCTCGAGCAGGTAAAAAAATCGTGGACTGACGAGTCGTTGACGCAGGTTATTGAGACGTATGGCCGGAAGTGGACCCGCGGTTTTGCCCTGATGGCGCTCGTGCACCACGAGATTCACCATCGCGGTCAGATGACCGTTCTGATGCGTCAGGCCGGGCTTGAAGTGCCGGGCCTGTACGGGCCAGCCCGGCAGGAGTGGGCGGCATTCGGCAAGCAGCCCCCGGCGCTCTGAGTATCATTTCCGCCAGCCTCGATCCTCGATTTTCGATTCTCCATTTTTCCTTGCACCAGTGCTGAACGTCTTTCTGCTCGGCCTGACGTCATTCTTCACCGACATTGCCAGCGAGATGGTGTATCCGCTGGTGCCGTTCTTCCTGACGGCAACCCTCGGGGCCACTCCCGCCACGCTCGGGCTGATCGAAGGGATTGCGGAAAGCGTTGCAAGTCTGCTCAAGGTGTTTTCCGGCTACTTTTCCGACAGGATCCGGCGGCGGAAGGCGGTCACGATTGCAGGGTACGGTGCGTCGGTCGCCGGGAGGATCTTTCTGGCTGCCGCAGCCGGATGGGGAGGCGTGCTTGCCGGACGGGTGATCGACCGGATGGGGAAGGGAATCCGAACAGCCCCCCGGGATGCGCTGATCGCGGAGAGCGCGCACCACGGAATTCGCGGGCGGGTCTTCGGGATCCACCGGGGGATGGACACTGCCGGCGCGGTGGCGGGCGTGCTTATCGCCGCCGCACTTCTCTCCGGGGGCCGGACGGACTACCGGAGTGTCATCCTCCTCTCCCTGATCCCGGCGTGTGCGGGAGTCATCATTCTTTTTTTCGTGCGCGATGCGCGCAATCCCGGGACGGAAGCACCGGTTCGCCACCGGATCCGCGTGGCGCTCGTTCCACCGGTGCTGCGCCGTTTCCTGCTTGTCGCGTTCCTGTTTTCGCTGGGCAATTCATCCAACGCGTTCCTGCTCCTGCGCGCCGCCGGATCGGGAACTCTTCTCGCCGCCGTGTTGCCGGCGTATCTCATCTACAATATTTGTTTCATGGCATCGGCCTATCCCGCCGGGTGGGTTTCCGATCACATCGGCAGGAAGTGGGTCATCGCCGCAGGGTACGCCGTGTACGGGTGCGTCTACTTCGGCTTTGCGCTCACCGGAGCGGCCGCGCCTGTGGCACAGATCTGGATGCTCTTCGGCGTCTACGGACTCTACAGCGGTATCACCGACGGCGTCGAGAAAGCGTTTGTCGCCGACTGCGCGACGCCCTCGCTGCGCGCCACCGCGATCGGTCTGCACGGGACGATCGTGGGAATCGGCGTGCTCCCCGCATCACTGATTGCGGGAGTTCTCTGGGACCACGTCGGGCCGTCGGCCCCCTTTTACCTCGGCGCGGCACTGGCCCTGAGCGCGGCAATTGCCATGGTGTTTGCCGTGCGCGATCCGGCCGGCACATGACGGCATATTGCAAATTGCCGACCCGTGTGATATGTTAGCTCATTATCCTTTCCCGCATTTTTTCCAGGAGTGACCATGTTCTGGTTTTCGATCGTGCGTGATTTCTTCAAGATCATGCGGGAGGGACAAACCCCCTCGCAGATCGCGGGAGGGTTTGCGATCGGATCGGTGCTGGGCCTGTCGCCGATGCTGACGCTCCAGGGCGTCGTGATATGGCTCATCCTGCTGGTGATCGACGTAAACCTCTCCGCCGCTCTTCTCTCCCTGACGCTCTTCAGCCTCATCGCATTCATCCTCGATCCGCTTTTCCACTGGCTCGGGTATCAGATCCTGGTGAACGCCGAGACCCTGCGGGGATTCTGGACATGGATGTACAACGCCCCGGTCGCCCCGCTCACCCGATTCAACAACACGGTGGTCATGGGGAGCTTCGCCGCCGCCCTTGTGCTCTTTCTCCCGGTGTACGCGGGCATGAAGCGCTTCGTGGTCGCGTACCGGACGCACATTCATTCGCGGGTGGAGAAGTGGAAGATCTACCAGATCCTCAACCGGAGCAGCCTGGTCAAGTGGTATCAGAAAATCCGCGACCTCCGAGGGTAACCATGAGAAAGAAATTCGTCTATTACGTCCTGATTCCTGCCATTGTCGTCTGTCTCGTCGTGTACCTGTTTATCGACACGTGGGTCACCCTGGGGCTGGAGTATGCCGGGGAGAAGGCCGTCGGCGCAAAGGTGGAAATTGAGGGTCTCCACGTGACTCTCTCGCCCCTTGGCATCCGCTGGGCACGGCTCCAGGTCGCGAACCCGAATGATCCGTGGCGGAACATTGCGGAGACCCGGCAGGTGTGGTTTGCCATGGACGCCGGCCAGCTTCTCCGGGGAAAGTACATCATCGAGACCATGGAGGTCAACGAGATGATCCTCGGGACGAAGCGGTCCACGGACGGGTCGATCCCGAAACCGCCCAAGGCCGCAGAATCCCATGACACGTCGGCGACATTTACGGCGCAGGCGCAGGTGGCCCTGGACAAGACGGTCGAGAAAACGCCGATGACGAACCTGAATTTCCTGGCGGCGGGGATCAACGTGGACAGCCTTGTCAAGGCATTTGACATCCGCACGCTCGGGCATCTCGATTCGGTGCGCCAGCAGGCAATTACCGCATCCCACCAGTGGGAAACCGCGAACGCGGAGTTTGAATCATCGAAGAAGAAGCTGGCCGACATCGAAGCGGGAATCAAATCGATCAATACCGCGCAGCTCAATTCGCTGCCTGCGATCACATCGGCCATCAGCACGGTGGACAACGCCTTGAAAGGGGTGAAGGAAGTCAGCGCCACGTTCGATACGCGGAAAGCGGCCATCCAGGCCGATGTGAGCGCGCTGACGGCCTCCGCAGGAGCGACGGAGCGGATTGCGGCGGAGGATTTCAGCCGGTTGAAGTCGATGGCCCGGATCCCGAATCTGAACACCGCCGGCATCGCCCGGCTGCTGGTGGGAGATGAGATGTACACGCGGGCCCTTTCGTACCTGCACTGGATCGACTTTGCCCGGGAACACGTGAAGAACTACCAGTCGAAGCCCGCGATCGAGAAACCCCAGCGGATGCGCGGTCAGGACATTCACTTCCCCGCGGAGCACGCGTATCCGAAGTTCTGGATAAAGAAGATTCTGGTCTCCGGCGGGACGGACAGCGCCGGGACGGGCGAAGTGATCCATGCGCGGGGTGAGGTGAAGAACGTCACCAACGATCAGAGCGTGACCCGCGTCCCGATGACCATCGCCCTGCAAGGGACCGAAGGGGGAGGCCGGGCATTTGCGCTCGACGGAACCATCGACCGGACGAAGGATGTCCCGTACGACGAATACAGCGCGAAGCTTGACGGGATCCCGCTGGCTACCTTCGCGCTCGGGAAGTCCGATTTCCTTTCCGGCAAAATTACCGACGCGCGGATGAATTCGTCCGTACTCGTCAAGGTACCCGGAAGTTCATTCGATGCACGGACAGGGATGGTTCTTTCCCGCTTCAAAGTGGCATTCGCAGGAGAGCCGAAAAACGCCCTCGAACGGATCATCCGCGAGGTCCTGCAGACCATCAACGCGTTCGAGGTCACACTCCGGCTCTGGACCACCGGAGGGAAGTTCGACGTCGCCATTGCCACGGACCTTGACGACAAGATTGCCACGCGGGTGCAGGCGGTCCTGGGGGCGGAATTTACGAAGCTGCAGAACGCGCTCAAGTCGAAGCTTGATGCCGCAATCGCCGGGAAGCGCGCCGACGTGGAGAAACTCGTTGCCGCATGGAAGGGAGAGGTCGATAAAAAGCTCGGGGCGTATCAGTCCCTGGTGACAGAAAAGACCGCGCTGGTGGACGGTAAGAAGAAGGAACTTACCGACCGTCTGGAGAAAGAGAAGAAGGGAAAGGTCAACGATCTGCTGAAAGGCATCATCAAGAAATAGGAGGAAAGAATCCATGAAAGCACGGAACAGTCTCATCTTCCTGCTGGCGTTCGTGTCGCCGGTGTTCGGCCAATCGGACCCGCGGCCGCTGCGCCCGGTCCACACGTTTTCGATCGTTGCCCGGGACAGCGTCACCGGTGACATCGGCGTCGCGGTACAATCGCACTGGTTTTCCGTCGGCTCTCTCGTGACCTGGGCCGAAGCGGGCGTCGGTGCGGTCGCGACGCAGTCGTTTGTCGACCCGGCATACGGTCCGCTCGGACTGACGCTGATGCGTGCAGGCAAGAGTGCGCCGCAGGCGCTTGCCGGTTTGCTGGCCTCCGATCCGGGAAAGGACGTACGGCAGGTCGCCATGGTGGACGTACACGGAAATGTCGCCGTGCATACCGGGGCACGGTGCATCCAGGGGGCCGGGCACGTGTCTGGGAAAGGGTACTCGGTGCAGGCGAACCTGATGCTGAACGACCGGATCTGGGGAGCGATGTCAAAGGCGTTTGAATCAGCGACCGGTCCGCTTGCCGAGCGGATGCTGGCGGCTCTCGATGCCGGGCAGGCGGCGGGAGGGGACATACGCGGGAGGCAATCGGCGGCGATACTGATCGTTCGGGGTACGTCGACGGGCAGGCCCTGGGCCGACCGGCTTATGGAATTGCGCGTCGAGGACACCGCTGAACCGCTCAATGAGCTGCGGCGGCTGGTCCACCTGCACCGTGCCTACGATCATATGAACAGCGGCGACCTGGCCGTGGAGCACAATGATGTCGATGCAGCGCTGCGGGAATATGGTGCCGCGGAGGAAATGTTCCCCGACAATCTTGAGATGAAGTTCTGGCACGCTACGGCGCTCGTCAATGCGGGGAGGACCCCTCAGTCGCTGCCGATATTCCGCATGGTGTTCGCGAAAGATCCGAACTGGGTCACGCTGGTTCCGCGGCTTCCTGCCGCGGGTGTTCTGACGGCCGACGACGCAACACTCAAGGCGATTCTCTCCGTCGCCCCCTCCCACTAAGGCCGGACACGATGTCCATCCCCATTGAAGGCATTCTGGAAATCGACGCCAAGCGATTCGGATTCGTGCGTGTGTTAACGCACGGTCTCGGACGGGAGTCGAACGATCCCTTTGTCCCGACCGGGCTGATCACCCGGTACAACCTCCGCACCGGCGCGTACCTTGTGGGCTCTGCCGATGAGAAGAAGGGAAAGAGCCCGGAAGTGACTTCCATCGCAACCGTCAACGGACTTGCGCCGGAAGCGTGGGCGGTGGTAAGAGAATTTGCCGCGCACGAAGTGGTTTCTCCCAACGAGCCGCTCACGCTTGAAGGGAAAGGGAGCGACCGCTCCATGCGGGTGGTGGAGCTATTCTGCCCTGTCGGGAAAGGTCAGCGCGCGCTGATCGTCTCGCCGCCGAAGGCGGGAAAAACCATGCTGATGCAGCAGCTTGCGCATGCGGTCAGCATGCACAACACTTCCGTCGATCTGCTGGTCCTGCTCATCGACGAGCGGCCCGAAGAGGTGACCGACATGCGCCGCACGGTGAAGGGGGAGGTGTACGCGAGCTCGAGCGACAGCGAACGCGGCACGCATGTGCGGCTTGCGCAGCTCGTCCTCGAATATGCGAGACGAAAGGCGGAGGCGGGGCGGGATGTCGTCCTGCTGCTCGATTCACTCACCCGGCTCGGCCGGGCGTTCAACATTCACCAGAAGAGCAGCGGCCGGACCATGTCGGGGGGCGTGGATATCCGGGCGCTTGAAATCCCGAAGAGAATATTCGGCGCCGCGCGCAAGCTGGAAGACGGCGGCTCGCTGACGATTATCGCCACGGCGCTCATCGACACCGGTTCCCGGATGGACGAGCTGATTTTTCAGGAATTCAAGGGGACCGGCAACATGGAGCTCGTCCTGGACCGTGACCTGGCGAACGAGCGGATATTCCCGGCGATCAATCTGAGTATGTCGGGCACGCGGCGCGAAGAACTGCTATTCGGGCCGGCGGTGGGACAGCACCAGGCGCTTCGGCGGTCGATTGCG
>JBGPYM010000361.1:0-2535 GCA_041493205.1 Bacteroidota bacterium | reverse complement strand
GCACCCACGTGAGGTCGGCTGTCTGGCCGATCGCCATAATGACCGTGTCTGCCTCCAGCGCCTCCTCCGTGCCTTCTGCAAATTGCGGATTGAACCGCCCGTTGGTGTCGAAGACGGAGGTGCAGGCGACCGTTTCAAGCCCGACGACCTTTCCATCGCGGGCGAGAATTCTGTTCGGCCCTCGCCGCGTGTGGATCTGCACCCGCTCATCCAGCGCATCCTGAATCTCTTCCCGGGAGGCGGGCATCTCATGCCAGTCCTCGAGACAAACCAGGTGAACCTCTTTTGCGCCGAAACGGACTGCGGACCTGGCGACGTCGAGAGCTTCGGTCACTTCCGTGACATGCCCGACGTCAAGCTTCTCCTGCCGTGCCGCGGTCCTGGCAACGTCGATTGCCACGTTGCCGCCGCCGATGACGATGACTTTCTTCCCGACCTGGACGCGATACCCGAGATTGACGTTCAGCAGGAATTCCACTGCCCGGAGAACACCATCGTTCTCCACTCCTTCTATCCTGAGGTCACGGCTCTTGTGAGCGCCGATGCCCAGAAACACGGCACGGTATCCCTGCTGCCTGAGATCCGCAATCGTGAAGTCCCGACCGATGGCAGAATTCAGTTTCAACTCCACGCCGAGACTCAATATCGCGTTGATTTCGAGCCGTATCAGTTCTCGGGGGAGTCGGTATTCGGGGATGCCGAGCCGCAACATCCCTCCGGCAACGCTCTGCGCCTCAAAGACCGTCACGTCGTACCCAAGCAACGCCAGGTCGTGTGCGCACGAGAGGCCGGCCGGGCCGCCGCCGACCACCGCAACCCTCATTCCATTCTTTTTAACCGATGTGCCAAAGACCTCCCTGAGGCGCTCCAGATCGACCATGCTTTCGACGCCGAAACGCTCGCACACGAACCGTTTCAGTGCGCGGATGGCGATGGGCTGATCCAGTGTTCCCCGGCGGCAGGCTGTCTCACAGGGAGCGGCGCACACGCGCCCGCATATGGAAGCAAAGGGATTCGGGCGACGGGCGACATGGTACGCTTCCCGGTATCGGCCCTCTTCTATCAACCCGACATAACGACCGGCTTCCGTATGCACCGGACAAGCCGCCATGCACGGGAAGTTTGAGTCCAGCCATTCGAGGTCAACGAATTTTATCTGCTCGGGCATCGGTCGGCAACGGGCGATTACTTGTGGATCTCAAAGTCGATCGTTGCACTTCCCTTCTCGGGAACTTCCACAACCACCTCCTGGCCCTTCAACTTCTCATGCCAGATCTTCAACGTGTATTTCCCCGGTTCAACGTCCTTGATCTCATAACTCCCATCCTTCGCGCTGACAGCGAAATAAGGCGTCTCAAGGACGTACACGTATCCCTCCATCTCAGGATGGACATTGCACAGGAGAGTTGCAGCACACCCCGGTTCCTTAAAGGTGAAAGATTTGATCTGCCCTTTCGGCCAGGAACCAAGATTGAATTTGTCGCAGCATTTGTCAGGCGAGAAAACATTATGCAGGACGTCGTCGCTGTTCATGAAATCCACGGTCGTCCCCGCCAGGACAGGGAGAACATGAGGCACAAACTTCAGGTTTTTCTGGTCAATCCGTGCGTGTTCCTTCGGAGCTGGAAAGGTCTTGCCCGCGATCTTATCAACATAGACGATGGCGTCGCCGCCGTTTTTCGCGCCTTTGGCCTTCACAGTGCCTTTGATGCCTCCGGAGAGCGTGATCTGTACGCACGCGATGAGGAGAACAGCTGTGAACAGTGTAACAGGGATCCGTTGCATGGAGTTAATCCTTCGTTGTGTCATGAATGAAAAGAGTGTCAGATGCCAAGGGTGCACATGAGTGCCACCTGGCCCGGCTGAAACTTCGTGTCTCCGTTTTCAAATTCCTTCGCGAAGCTGGCCCGCAGCGTGATCTTCAGGTTGGGACGGAACAGGAATATCACACCCGGAACAATCTGGCTGCTGGTGTATGAGACGGTCTGCCCGGGGTTCTCCTGATCGGGCGCTTCGCCTTTCCATGATTCATACCGGATGCCCGGGAGGAGCCAGGGGAACACCGTCACATCAAGCTCCGCAAACCAGACCGTGGATTTGATGCCCATGCCCGCTGCCTCCAGGTAGGGTTGTCCATCGTGCCGGAACAGAATGCCGCCGAAGAGATTGTACCGGTCATAGAACGCGTTCACGTCGCCTCCCACCATCCCGAACGTATTCTCCGGCGTCAGTCCATCCGGATCCGGACCGAGCGAAGCCTTTCCCCAGTAGCCGAACGCGCCAACCGTCAGGGAGTTGTCGACGTACGGCCTTGTATTGCTCTCCGGACTGCTTCCTGACACCACGCCGTCAAGCGGGAATCCGCCGAATTTGTATGTGCCATGGAGATAAAAATCTTTATCGGTATGCGCCGGGCCGAACCCCTCCACAATGCCGGCACTCCATCCGAACCGCCCCGCGGCAATACCGTTGAACTCTATACCTTTCTGCGTCTCCTCGAGGGTCCAGCCCATGTCACCTTCTCCGGTGCTCAGG
>JBGPYM010000059.1:0-13878 GCA_041493205.1 Bacteroidota bacterium | reverse complement strand
CGATTGCGCGGATGGAGCCGAGAGAGGCGATGCTGGCGGTGCTGAAGCTGCTGGAGCAGTATCCCACCAACGAGCAAATCCTTGCAAAGTTTTAGCAGGCAGGCGTAGCCATCCCGCAACAGCAAGACCTCAGGAAGAGCCACGGGCGAGACGCCCGTGCCACTACGAGCATTTCAGGAAGAGCCACGGGCGAGACGTCCGGCCTACAACGCCGGGACGTAAATAGCACGCCCGTGCCACTACAGAATGCAGATGAAAATTCAGGCGCCGGCGGGGTTCAATTTCTGGAGAACGGTGTTCAGTCACGGGTGGTGCGCACTCCCTCCCTTTTCCCACGATGCGACGGGGCGGACGCTTTCGAGGATCTTCACGCTGCGGGACGGCACGCTCGCGGCGGTGACGCTGGAGGGTTCGAACGGCTCGGTAGTGGCCCGCTTTGACGGAGGAGCCGTTCCCGGCCCGCGCGCCACGGATGACCTCCGGACGCAGATCGCGACCTGCCTCAGACTGGACGAGGATTTCTCCGAGTTTTACCGCGAAGCCCGCCGTCACCCCCGCTACCGCTGGATTCCGGGTGCGGGATCAGGGCGCATGTTGCGCGCCCCGACCATGTTCGAGGACGCAGTCAAAATGATCTGCACCACGAACTGTACGTGGGAGTTGACGACGCTGATGGTGAGGAATCTTGTGCAGAGTACGGGAGAGCGGTTCGATGCGGCGCGGTCGTCATTTCCCTCGCCCGCAGCCGTTGCCGGTCTGACCGAGAAGTTCCTCCGGAAGGAGGTCAAGGCGGGGTACCGTTCCCCCTTCCTGCTCGAATTTGCGGAGAAGGCCGCGCGCGGGAAGATCGATCCCGAGTCGTGGCGCACTTCCCCCCTCGCCACGCCGGATCTCTTCAAGGAAATGAGAACAGTCAAGGGGATCGGACCGTACGCGGCGGGAAATCTCCTGAAACTGGCCGGACGGTACGATGAGCTTGGACTCGATTCCTGGGTACGGAGCAGGTATTACGAACTCCGGCGCGGCGGGCGCCGCGTCAAAGACGTAACGATCGAGCGGGACTACGCTTCCTTCGGCAGATGGCGCGGGCTCTTCATCTGGTTGGAAATGACGCGCGACTGGCACAACGACAAATTCCGGGTCTGATCAATCCCCCAGGCAGGTTCCCACCGCTTTCGCCGCAAAGATCAGCTGCGAATCGATCGGCACGAGGCGCTGGCGCCCGATGGCGTCGGCGAGCGGAACGGTCAAGACCGTCTGCTGGCGGAGACTAGTCATCACGTCGAACTCCCCGCGCGACATTGCTTCCAGGGCAACGGTCCCGAACCGAGTGGCGAGGATCCGGTCGAATGGCGTGGGGCTTCCTCCCCGCTGCACGTGGCCGAGAACCGTCACGCGGGTTTCAAGACCGGTTTCATCTTCGATGCGTTTTGCGACGAGTTCCCCCATGCCGCCGAGGCGCACGGGGTCCGTCCGCTTCTTGTCCAGTTCCTTCACTGAGATGTCCCCTCCCGCTGGTTTTGCTCCTTCCGCGACGCAGACGATGCTGAATTTCGCCCCCTTGCTGCGCTTGAGCACCGCTTCAAAAACGGAATCCCAGGAGAACGGGATTTCCGGAATCAGGATAATGTCCGCACCGCCGGCGAGTCCGGCTCCGAGCGCAATCCAACCCGCATAGCGTCCCATGGTTTCGACGACCATGACGCGGTGATGCGCAGAGGCCGTGGTTTGAAGACGGTCGATCGCTTCCGTGGCAACCGCGCGCGCCGAATCGTGACCGAAGGTGATATCGGTCGCGTCCAGGTCGTTGTCGATTGTTTTCGGCACGCCGATTACGTTGAGACCCATCTGCGCAAATTTGTGGGCGATAATCTGGGTGCCATCCCCGCCGATGGTCACCAGCACGTCGAGCTTCAGATTCCGGTAGTGTTCGATCACCTGTTGCGACGCATCGACGATCCGGATATTATTCCGCTCCCCCATCGGGAAATGGAACGGATCGCCCTTGTTGGAGGTTCCGAGGATGGTGCCTCCCTGGTTGATGATGCCGAGGACGTCGATCGGCGAGAGCTCGCGGTGCCGCCCCTCGACCATCCCCTCATACCCGTCCAGAACGCCGATGACGGTGGCGTGGTAGTAACTCATTGCGGGCTTTGCAATGCTGCGGATGACAGCGTTGAGCCCCGGGCAATCGCCCCCTCCGGTGAGTATGCCGATGCGTCTAAGATTCATGATGCCGCCAGGTGATTCATTGAATGGAGATTGCACTGAAACTTACGTAATATAAGGAATTCCAGAGATTATTCCCATCCGTTTCCCCGCCCAGCCGCATGAACACCATTTTTCTTGACCGAAACGAGAACCAGTACGGGCCTGCACCGGGCTGCTACGACGTTCTACGCAGGGCGAACCTTGAACAGCTGAGCCTGTACTCCCGGAGTTACGTCCGCGGCACAAAGGGAGAGCTCGCCGAACGGCTGAGCAGGGACGCCGGAATACCGGAAGACCGTCTGTTGCTCAGTTACGGCAGCGAGGACATGCTGAAACAGGTGGTGCATTGTTACCTCGCACCCGGATCGACGCTGCTCCTCCCCGCCCAGTCATGGTGGTACTACAAGAAACTCGCCGCGGAATCGGGGGGCGGCCACATCGCCTACCCGTTGCATGAACGAGGCGACAGGTTCGTCTACGATGCGGACGAAATCATCGCCCTGTGCGAACGTCACCGGCCTGCGGTCATTCTCGTCGCATCCCCGAACAATCCGACCGGGAACAGCATCGACCCGGCCGCGCTGGAGCAACTGCTCCGCCGCTCCGGCTCTGCGGTCGTCGTCCTGGACGAAGCTTATGGCGGGTTTACGGAATCCCCGGGGGCGGACAGTGCCGGGTACCTTGCCGACTGCGAGCGGCTTGTGATACTCCGGACCTTTTCGAAGTATTATGCGCTTGCGGGCCTGCGCATCGGGTATGCCCTTGCCGGCACCGGGATGGACCGCCTCGTCAGATACAGCACGCGATACCTCGGGTTCAGCCAGCTCTCCGAGCAGATTGCCCTCGCGGCGCTCGACGGAGCGGAGTACTACCGCGGCGTCGCCCGGCATATCAGAGAGGACCTTTCGGCGTACCGTGCAATGTTTGCGTCACTTGAGGGGTACACTGCTTTTCAATCCAACGCCAATTTCCTGATCGTCCGGTATCCGCCGGGCGCGCGGGAGCTGCTCTCGGAGGGTCTCGGACGCAGGGGAATCGTCGTAAAATTTCTTGATGACCCGGGGCTGAGTGACTGCATCAGGATCACAATCGGGACCGTGGAGCAGAACAGACTGGTGATGGCCGCGGTGAGGGAGATTGTGCTGACGGAGGGAAAAGCCACGGGCGGGAAAGCCACGGGCGGGGACGCCCGTGCCACTACGAAGGACAGTGCCAACACCCACTGACTACATAGACTGACTACTGAAAGGCACCGGCGGGGACGCCGGTGCTACTGGAGAATGTAAGCTGCATGACTGCCGTCATTCCTGCCGCCGGGGTCGGTTCGCGGCTCCGGCCCCTGACCGCAACACTTCCCAAATGCCTGCTTCCTGTCGGGGGGGTTACCCTCCTGGAAAGGACACTCGGCGCTCTTGCCGGGGCGGTGCAGCGCGCCGTCATCGTCACCGGATTCCGGCATGAACTTGTCCGCGCAGCGGCCGCATCCCTCGGGCTCCCGTTCCCGCTCCTGTTCGTTCAGAACAGTCGGTTTGAAGAGACGAACAACAACTACTCGCTCTGGCTTGCAGGTCAGGAGTGTGCGGGAGAGGAGATCCTGATCCTTGATTCCGACATACTGTTTCACCGCGGGATCCTCAGCAGAGTGCTGACGGCGCAACATGAGAATGCCCTTGCGTTGCGCGAGAGCGGAACTACCGCGGCGGAAGATGTGAAGGTCAGTGCCTCCCCGGAGGGGCGGGTGCTGCGGATCGGCAAAGAAGTGCCGCCAGCATCGGTGGCGGGCGAATCAGTTGGCATTGAGCGGTTTTCCGCGGAGGCAGCCCGGGTGCTTTTCGGGGTTCTTGACGCGCGCAAAGAGCTGGATGAATTCTACGAAGCTTCGTTTCAGGAAATCATCGACGGCGGGACCGCATTGTTTACCGTACCCTGCGGGGACCTTCCCTGCATCGAGATAGATACGCCGGAGGATTTGCGGGAAGCGGAGCGACTTGTGGCGGAGGCAGGCCTGTGAACGAAGGGTATTCGTACGGCCGTTCCGTTAAATCCGATGTTTCCGACGAGTTGATCAACACCTATGTCATGCGGCCGCTGGCGGGCGTTCTGGTCCGGCTGCTCTACCGGACCCCCGTGACCCCGAACCAGGTAACGGTTGCGGCGGCCGTGTCCGGTTTCGTGGCAGCAGCCCTGTATGCGTATGGTGACCCGGTACGAACGGCGGCAGCGGGGCTGTTTCTTTCGGCAAAGGATCTCCTCGATTCGGCGGACGGTCAGCTTGCACGCGCTACGGGGATGTTCAGCCGGGCGGGCAGGTTCCTCGATTCCATTGGGGATTTCGCGGTGAACTTCACCGTGTGCACGGCAAATGCTTTTGCGGCGCTCAATGCGGGGGGCGGTGTCTGGACGGCTGCAGCCTGGGGAGGAGCGTTTCTCGGGATGACTCTCCGGGTGTCGTATCACGTTTTCTATCAGACTTCCTTCCTCCACCTTCGCAACGCATACAGGGGAAACAGGACTTCCGAAGAACTCCGCCCCGAAGATCTGACGGAGGACGGGGGGACCCTCGCCCTGCACCGCGTTTTTCTGTTCCTGTACGGTTGGCAGGATGCACTGATGGCGACGATTGACCGGTGGAGCCGGCACGGACTTCCTGAGGATGCGGCAACGGATGCACGGTGGTACGGCGATACGCGCGGGGTGAGGCTTTCGGGATTCCTGGGGCTGGGGACGGAGCTGTTCCTCCTGATGCTCTGCTCGGTGACAGGCGCAATGGGACTCTACCTTCTGGTCAACATCGCGGGAATGAATCTGTTCTGGGGCGTGTGCGTGTGGTACCGGAGGGGGGTGCTGCGCGCTCGGGTTGCGCGGGAGGGAGAGCGACGTTAGCGGTCGCGGCCGTCGTTCTTGAGCTCAGCTTTCAGCGCCGTCTCCACGGAACGGTGATCGTCCATGGTGACGTTGTAGAGTTTTCTGAGATGTTCGTGCGTTGCCGCGTCGTCGATGCTGATCGCGCCGGACTTCCAGGCGGCGCGCAACGCCTCCGTGTACGCCTCGACCTGCACTTCATGTTCTGTCTGGCGGTGTTCCCCCTCGGAGATCCCGAGCGAAAGCCGCACGACGTCCAGCATGGACCGGTCGTCGTTCCCCGGATATCCGCCCGCCCACGCCTGCCGCAGCATTGCACGATACGTCGTTGTGGATTCCCGACGGAGCAGGTCACGCCCTTCGTCGGCTTCCTTCTGTCGCGTTTCTTCCTCTTTCTTCCAGGCGTCGCTCTGCTGTTCGCGCTGTTCTGAGACCACGCGCGCATCCTCCGCCTTCCGCTGGATGCTCAGGATATTCTGCTCGTATTCCTGCGCCTCCACGTTCCCCGGATCCATGGCGTAGACGGTTTCGATTTCGTTCAGGGCCTTGTCGAACATCCCGTCCCGTATGTAATCGCGGGTCTTCTGGAGGCATCCCGCGATCTTCGCTTCCCGGATGGCGCGCTGCTGCGAGAGTTCTTCTTCCTGGCGCGCCTGGTCTGCAAGCTTCCGCTGGAGTTCCTCGACCTTGCGGCGCTGTTCTTCCTTGAGCACGCGCGCTTCCTCCTCGCGGCGGATGAACTCGTCGCGCGACGCGTAGACGGTCTGCTCGAATTCCCGCGCTTCCACGTTTGCGGGGTCGAGGCGGAACACCTTCGTGACTTCCTTCAGCGCCTCTTCAAACTGGGCCTGCCCGACGAATTCCCTGCCTCTGTCCAGGTAGGCGCGGATCTTTTTCCCCTGTGCCAGCCGCCGGCCTTCCTCGATCGCCTGCCGGACAGCCTCTTCGTACTGGCGGGTTTCTTCTTCCTCCTTGCGGCGGCGGGCTTCCTCTTCTTCGCGGCGGCGCTTTTCCTCCTCCGCGACTTTCTGCCGTTCCGCTTCCTGCCGGAGGGTTTCCTCCTGTTCGCGGCGCTGCTGTTCGTCGGCGGCTTTGCGGCGGGTCTCCTCTTCGATGCGTACCCGCTCTGCTTCATACTGCCGCTTCTGTTCTTCCGCCAGGCGGTCACGTTCTTCGCCGAGCCGTTTCTGGTATTCCTCTTCCACCTGCTTTTTCGCCGCTTCCTCGGCAACGCGGCGTTCCTCCGCCTCACGAAGCAGATCGGCCTTCATCTGCTCTTCGGCGCGCTTCCGTTCCTCCTCCATCTGGCGGCGGAGTTCTTCCTCCACGCGGACCTTCTCCGCGGCGAGGCGTTTGCGCTCCTCATCGAGCTTCCGTTCGGTCTCGATGGCGACCTGCTTGAGCCGTTCCTCTTCAGCTTTCCGCCGCGCTTCGGTCGCTTCCTGTTCCTGGCGGTGCATCTCCTCGAGTTTCTTGCGTTCCTCCGCCACGCGTGCCGCCATCTCCGCCTCAATGCGCTTGCGTTCCGCCTCCAGGCGCGTTCTGGTCTCTTCTTCGATGGCCTTCAGCTTTTCTTCCCCGGCGAGCCTCTTCGCTTCGGCGGCCTCCCGTTCCTTCTTCTGGAGCTCCACCAGTTTCTGGCGTTCTTCCTGCAGGCGTCCGAGCATTTCCTCTTCGATGCGCTTCCGCTCTGCGTCGAGCTTCTTGATGGTTTCCGCCTCGAGCCTGCGGCGCTCCTCTTCGAGGTTGTGCCGGGCTTCATCCTGGATACGCTTCCGCTCCGCCGCTTCCGCTTTTCTCCGTTCTTCCTCCTCCTTCTTTTTCCGGAGGTCCTCCTCGTGTTTCCGTGCAACTTCGGCCTCGGCCCGGACCTTGCTCTCTTCTTCGAGGCGTTTCTTTTCCTCTTCGAGCTTGCGATTTGCCTCTTCGAGCCGGCGTTTGATTTCCTCTTCGGCCTTCTTGAGCGCTTCCTCTTCTATTTTTTTCCGCTGATCCTCCTCGGTCTTCCGTTTCGCCTCGTTGATCGCGTACCGGCGTGCCTCTTCATCCAGCGCGCGCCGCTGCATTTCCGCAGGATCGATCCGCTGTTGCTCGGAGGGACGCGGCGGCAGTGTGTCGCGCCGTGGCGGAGGGGGCGTGATGGAGGTTTCGGTTTTGCGCGCCTGGGGCACTGCGGCGGCGGATGAGGGGGCCGCGGAGGAGGGGCCGCTGACGGACGGAGGAGCGGTGACGGGGGCACCCGCGGGCTCTTTCTTGCTGTCGCGCTGTTCGATGGCGAATTTGATCCGCTCCATGTACGCGACCGCGTACGGATTCTGCGGATCAGTCTGCATTGCCAGCCGGACAAGTCGTGCCGCACCCTCCAGGTCGGAACCCTTGAAGAGTTTGTCAGCCATCTTCAAGAAATCTCCGGCCTTCTTACGCTTTTCCTGTTTTGATGCGTCGTCGGGTTCGGCCACAATTCGCCTGTCGTAAGAGCGGTAAGCCCCTGCTTCTCCGGGTATCAATATATCCATTGACCCCTTGATTGTCAACGTTTTACGGGGAAGGCTCTGACGGGCGTCACAGTCATAATGTGAGAATTGCGACAGTGCCTGCTGGGGAGCGGCGGGAGAGGCAACGAATTGGCGTGCGGGAACCCCCGAAGTTACTCGGTGCGGGTCAGCGCAGCGACAAACTCGGGTTCCGAATAGAGGTTGAAAAAGTCCATATCAAGGATACTCACCAGGCTGAACCGCCGGGCGATGGCTTTCCGGAGGAAATCGAGCGCGCGGGTCTTGTCCTTTTGCAGAGTATACATCCGTGCGGTGAGATAGAGAACGTCCGGGTCCGACGGGGAGATCTTCTGCGCGCGGTTGATGGCGGCCACGGCGTCCTTGAATGCACCGAGGCGCGTATGTACGAGGGCGAGGTATGACTCCGCGATTGCGTCGTTCACGCCCGAGGCAAGATACGTCCCGAGGATATCCCGCGCCCGGATGAACGACTGTTGCCATTCGTTGATGGGCTTGCCGGCCGACTGCTGGACGCGGCCGAGCCTGTATTCGTCGATGTAGCTGTCCCGGACCCGCGAAGTGCGATCGATGAGAATGTTGAGCGCGCGCTCGGATTGCTGGAGGAGCATGATGACATCGGAATAGCCCGCCGCAGCATATTCGCTCTTATCGGGCGCAAGGTGCAGTCCCTGCTCGTAGGCGCGGAGGGCGGCCTGGTACTCCTCGCGGTTGTCGAAGGAGTGGACTGCTTTAAACTGGTACATCTGGCCGAGAACTGTATGCGCGGAGATATTTCCCGGGTCGTCCGCGACGCTGCGCAGTGCCGCCTTGACCGACTGGTCCAGCTTTCCCGTAGCGGCGTAGGCGATTGCCAGCCGGCGCTGTGATTCCGCATCGCTGGGGGCGGCGTTCACAGCCTGTTCGAACCGCTCGATCGCTTTGAGGTACTGCCCGTGTGCCTGTTCGGCGAGACCCCAGGCACGGAAGACTTCGGAACTGCGGAGCCCCGTGGCCAGCGCCTTCTGCACATCTGCCAGCGCCTGGGTGATGTGACCCGGCGGCATATCGGCAGAGGTCTCGTATGCGAGCATGTGGGCGAGTCCCGAGGCAGCGTGTGCGGCCCCGAACTCGGGATCGAGCTGGATCGCCTGCTCGAACAGTGCGATCGCTTCTTCGGGTGCAAACTCGTCGCCATACCGGAGGAGCGCCCGGCCGCGCGTATAGAGTCCATACGCAGCGTCGTTGCTGGTTGCGTTGGCGATGATAGGCGAGCCGTCGTTGCCGATGAGCTTCACCTTCATCGCAGACGCGAGGCTCCGGAGGATTTCCGGTTTCAGCGCCGGGATTTCCCGTTCCGCCACCTGCATCCTGCCCGACCAGGCCGATTGTCCGGTCACCGTATCGGTGAAGACGAACTGGAGACTGACTTTGTCTGCCGCCCTCCCGATAGTCCAGGAGAGAACGTAATTAGCGCCCAGGGCCCGTGCAACCTGCCCGGGTGAAAGGGTTGTCCCTCCGAACGCAAAGGCGGTCGCGGGCGCGATCACCCGCATTTCAGGGACCCGCGCCATGTCGGATATCAAATCCTCGGCAAACCCGTCGGCCAGCACGGAGAGAGAGCTGTCGGAGGACGACGACGCGGGGAGGACGAGGACCGAATAGCGTGCGGGGGACACGGAATTCCGGATCGCATCGACAATGTACCATATTGCAACGCCGAGGACGGCCACAGCGGCTATGGTCAGGAGCGGCTTGACGGGGATCGAAATAGAACTCATCCGCCGGGCGATACGGGCCCCCATAGGCGGGGGAGGCGGCCCGACCGGTCCTTTTTCTTCCGGCAGGAGATCGTAGTCGGACCCGAGCTTCGGCCCGGCCGGGGACGAACCCCAGAAGTCGGTGGGGCGTCCCGAGGAAGGTGCCTGTGGAAGATCGTCCATCACGCGTGTGGGGCGATTGGCGCGATCATCCGCGCGGCGGCGTTCGTCTTCCCTGCGGACCTGCGATTCCAGCGTGCGCGCCCTGTCGATCTGCGCGCGGAGGCTGCCGGCATCGGCGTTGTCGGGATCGAGGCTCAACACCTCGGCGACGTACTGGAGCGCCTTGTCGTATTTCTCCTGCTGGTAGTATGAATTCCCCGCATCCAGCATGTCGGTAATTTTCTTCCGCCGGGCCTCGCGTTCGGCCTTGCCGGCCGCTCCTTCCCGCATTTTCGTTGCCGGCGCACGTGTCGAGCGCTCGGCGGGACGGGAGGTCGATTCGCCGGGATGGGATGTATTCTCGCGGGTCCGGGCTCGCTGTTCCTGGAGTTCCATGACGCGGCTTTTCAGATCCGCCAGCGCGGGGTCGTCGGGAATCAGCTTGCTCAGTTCAGTAAAGAGCTCGGCGGCTTTTTCCGCTTTGTTCCGTTCCAGCGCGCTCAGCAGGCGCTCCCGGAGCACGAGGATCTTCTGCTCGACGGCGGCCTTATTGGATGCGGCAGGTGTCTCGGCGGCGGTGACGGGGAACGGGGCGGGCGCAGACGTCTTTTGCCGCGCACCGGGGTCTGTGCCGGTGCGCCGTTTATCTTCATCCTCCAACCGCCTGGATTCCGCCTCTTCGGCGCGGCGGCGGATCTCCTCGAGGAGCATCTTGCGGGAAGAATCTTTCTGGCTCTTGGAATCGTCTGGCGGCATCGATGATCCGGTTCAACTCGGGGGGAATGGAACGAATATATCCAAATCACGTCCGAATGTCAATAAATGTGCGCTTGCCTTTCAAGCGCCTTCTTTCTAATTTGCCCTTGCACCATCTGAAAAACAGAGCAGGGAGTGTCCTATGGGCTTCTTTTTGATATTCGTGCTGATCGTGATCGGCGTCATCGTGTGGGCAATCGCACAATACAATTCGCTGGTCACGCTCAAAAACCAGGTCGCAAACGGGTGGAAGCAGATCGACGTGCAGCTGAAGCGGCGGCACGATCTGATTCCGAATCTTGTCAATACGGTCAAAGGGTACATGGAGTTTGAACAGGAGACCCTCCAGAAGGTGATTGCCGCGCGCAATGCGGCCGTCAGCGCCACCGGCGTCGCCGACTCGGCGGTCAAGGAAGGCGCGCTGAGCGGTGCCCTGTCGCGCCTTTTCGCGCTTGCGGAAAACTATCCCACGCTCAAGGCGAACGAGAACGTGAAGCAGCTTCAGGAAGAGCTCTCCAGCACCGAAAACAAGATCAGTTTTGCGCGTCAGTTTTTCAACGATATCGCAACGAAGTTCAACATCGCGCAGCAGGTGTTCCCCGGCAACATCATCGCCGGCATTTTCGGCTTCAAGCCATCGGAGCTGTTCGAAATCACGGACGCAGCAGAGCGCAACGTCCCCCAGGTGGACCTTTCCCTGAAGAAGTAGTTTCACGATGGCCGGCACACCTGCCAACATCTACGAACAACAGTCGGCCAACCGGCGCAACACGGTCCTGGTGATGACCGTGTTTATCCTTTTTGTCGGGTTCCTGGGATTCGGATTCGACGTGTTCATCCTCGGGTTCGGAGGCCGCGGGGGTCTCGGGTTTCCCGTCGTGACGATCATCGCACTGTTGCTCGGAGGGTTCAGCGCCTACCACGGGCTGCAGAGCGGGGCCGTCTCGGTGCTCCGTTCCTCCGGCGCAGTTCCCGCCCCGGCCGATGACCCCCAGTACCGCCAGCTGCACAACGTGGTCGAAGAAATGGCCATCGCGGCTGGCGTGCCGAAGCCGCAGGTCTACGTAATTCCCGACCCCGATCCGAACGCATTCGCGACCGGCAAGGACCCCGCAAACGCCTCCATCGCTGTCACGCAGGGGCTTCTGGATCAACTCTCGCGGGAGGAACTGCAGGCGGTGGTGGCGCACGAGATGGGGCACGTCAGGAATCTCGACATCCGGCTGATGACGGTCGTCGCGGCGCTGATTGGTGCGGTGATGCTGCTGAGCGAATTTGGCATGCGGACGATGCGCTTCGGGGGAGGCGGAAAAAAGGGTTCGTCTAGGAGCGGGGGCGGAGCCGGCGGCGCCATCCTGTTCGTGATCTGGCTGATCGCCCTGATCCTTGCCCCGTTCATCTCACGCATGCTGGCGATGGCGGTCTCGCGGCAGCGTGAATTTCTCGCCGACGCATCCGGCGCCGAGCTGACCCGCAACCCCTCCGCACTCGCCTCTGCGCTGGAGAAGATCGATGCGGCGGTCGAACCGACCCGCTCGATCAAGAAAGGAACCGCCCACCTCTGCATCGCAAACCCTCTCGGGGGCGACATCAACGAGAAGGAGGGATTTCTGGCCGACCTGTTTGCGACACACCCGCCGATCCGCAAGCGGATCATGCTTCTCAAGGGGATGGCATACCAGCACGCGTAAGACTAGCGGGACCCCGCCTTTGCAAGGATCGCCAGCACGTCTGCTTCCATGGTCGTTGCGGGGGATTCCGTAATCCTTCCGATCTCACTGTCATGCACGAGGAAGATAAACGTCGGCACGCGTTCGATGTGCCAGAGGTCGGTCATCCCGTCGTCGCTCTTCTTGGTACGGTCCAGCGCATAGAACCGGATGTGTTCCGGAGGAAATCCCGCCAGGTCGGCAAGCTTCAGAAACCGCGGCACTTCACGCTTGCTGTCGCTGCACCATCCCCCGAAAAAGACGATGACATCCACTCCCTTGTCCACACCCCGGATCATGTCGACATATGCGGGGTCGATGGAGGCGGTGTCCCTCCCGGTCTTGAACGGGGCATACGACGGCTCCTCGAAGATCTCCTGCGTCACCCACCCCTTCTCGGCGGGTTCGCCACCCTGCGGCCGGCTCGCGGCGCATCCCGCAGAGAGGAGCGCTGCGGCGAGCAGAAGGAGAAGAGCAACACAGGTTTTTGTTTCCGCGGTGATTCTCGTATATTGAGCCGTATTCACGAGCACCTCAGCATTGTGACACAATTCCGCTTCGCCGATGACCCAGCCACTTGACAGGCGGTACGATGTGCATGACGTCTCCGCCATCGATCCCCACGCGCTTGAAACTTTTCCGTACGAATACCCCGGGAAGGATATCGTGGTCAGTATCGACACCGACGAATTCACGGCGGTCTGTCCCTGGTCCGGGCTTCCCGACTTCGGCACGATCCGTATCGAATACATCCCGGGCAAGGTGCTCGTGGAGCTTCGTTCGCTGAAGTACTACCTTCTCTCGTACAGAAACGTCGGCATTTACCAGGAGCACGCTGTCAACAGGATCCTCGAGGATCTTGTGCGCTGCGCAAAGCCGAAGCGCATGAAAGTTGCTGCCGACTACAAGATTCGCGGAGGCGTTCACACCGTCGCCAGCCGCGAGTACGTGGCCCGTGCATGGCGGCGGTAGTCCCGGGATGAATACCACCCTGCTCATTGCCGTGTACGTGGCATGCGAGATCATCGCCAACATCACCGCCAACAAGCCGATCAGCGTCTTCGGCATCGTTGCGCCCGGGGGCGTATTCATCTACGCGATCACGTTCACGCTCATTGATCTTATCAACGAGCGGCTGGGGAAACTCGGTGCACGGCGGATCGTGTATGCGGCATTTGCGGCCAACCTGCTTTTCGCGCTCTACGCCATACTTGTCGTCGCCCTTCCCTCCCCTTCATACTACACCGGCCAGGACGCATTTGCGACTGTGCTGGGGTCAACTCCGCGCATCGTCGGCGCGAGTCTGCTCGCCTATCTCGTGAGTTCGCTGATTGATGTGGAAGTATTCGCCGTCTGGAAGGAGCGGGTCCGGGGGCCGCGGTGGGCGCGTGTGCTTGTCAGCAATGCAGTCTCGACCGCCGTTGACAGCGCTCTCTTCGTTGTGGTCGCGTTCGCCGGCACGCTCCCTCTGCTCCCGCTCATCGGGGGCCAGTATCTGATCAAGATGGCTGTGACGGTTTGCAGTATTCCGCTCATCTACGCCGCGCGGACGGTCAGGACGGACGACGCCGTGCAGTAACATGCCGCGGGAGACGGGATGACCGGAGCACGACGGCTTCGTTCAGGTTCCGGTGAAGCTTGTATGCTTCGTTGATGCGGCGGAGATCCAGCGTGACGGCATGGACCCGCGCCCGCGGCGCCTTGCGGCTTGTAAAGACCATTCTTCCCACCGGATCGAACACGTACGACGGTCCTCCCTCAGCACCCGGCGCATTACACCCCACCACAAAAATCTGATTCTCGATCGCCCGGGCTTTCAGGAGGGTCCGCCATACCTCATCGCGCACGGCCGGCCAGCGGGCCGGGACGAAGAGGATGTCGAGGCCGCGGAGCGCCATCGCCCGCACGAGTTCGGGAAAGCGGAGG
>JBGPYM010000332.1:0-2992 GCA_041493205.1 Bacteroidota bacterium | reverse complement strand
GTCGTTCGGCCGCTGATGATGCCGAAGATCAGCCCCGCTTCCCGCCCCCGCACAATGCCGTACCCGTCATGTGCGTGAAACCGTTTGAACTCATGCCCCTCGGCGGTATAATAGAGCCCGCCGTCGGTGAGGACGCCGTCGACGTCAAGGAGGACCATTTTGATGCGCCGGGAACGTGCCCCGATACCGCGTGCCGTTGCCATCAGAGTCCCCGGGTGATTGCATCGATGCGCGTCACCTGTTCGAGAAGTGCGGAAAGGAGATCGAGACGGAGCTGGCTCGCCGCGTCGCTGAGCGCGTGCGGAGGGTCAGGGTGGACTTCGACAAACAGGGCATCGCATCCGGCTGCGACGCCGGCCCGGGCAAGGGGGAAGATGAATTGCGGCTGGCCGGCCGTCTGTGCGGCCGCCTTGTCCCCGCCCGGCAGCTGGACCGAATGGGTCGCATCCAGAACCACCGGATAGCCGAGCTCCCGCATGATCACGAGCGCCCGCATGTCGACAACGAGATTATGATAGCCGAACGTCGTTCCCCGCTCCGTCAACAGGATGGCGGTGTTCCCGGTTTCCGCGACTTTTCCCGCCGCGTGCCCCATGTCTTCCGGAGCAAGAAACTGCCCTTTCTTGATGTTGATGACCTTCCCGGTTTTCCCGGCTGCATGCAGGAGGTCCGTCTGGCGGCAGAGAAAGGCGGGGATTTGTAGGACGTCGGCGACTTCGGCCGCCGCGGCTGCCTCCTGCTCTGTGTGAATATCCGTCAGAATCGGAAGGCCGAGCTCCCGCTTGACCTCCTGCAGGATGGCGAGGGACTCATCCATGCCGATGCCGGTGAACGACTTTCCGCTGGTGCGGTTGGCTTTCTTATACGATGACTTGAAGATCACGGGGACTCCAAATGAGGCCGCAGTGCGCTTCACCTGTTCCGCGGTCCGGAGTATCAGCTCCCTGCTCTCCACCACGCAGGGGCCTGCAATGAGAACGAGCGGATTCTTCCCTCCGATGGGTATTGTCTGTACGCGTACGATCATGCCTCCTCCGGACATTGGAATGCGTCAAAGTACAAAAAATGGGAGTGACAATCAAAGAAACGGTTTTGCTTTCCCCCCGATTCGGAATTATATTGGAATCGTATGTCACCTTCACTTCCCCACATCCCACTGCGCGCCTACGCGAAGATTAATCTGGGTCTCCGCGTCACCGGCAGACGTGCCGACGGGTATCACGACATCGAAACGGTGTTTCACCGGATTGACCTCTTCGACGAGATCACACTTTCACGTGCATCGGAGATCCGTGTGGAGTCGACTGACCCCGCCGCTCCCGGCGATGCGTCGAATATGTGCCACAAGGCTGCCCTGCTCCTCCAGCAGCACCTTGGCGAAACGTCCGGCGTGCGTTGCCGCGTTTCGAAACGGATACCCGTCGGTGCGGGTCTGGGGGGTGGAAGCGCCGATGCAGCAGTGGTGCTCCGGAGTCTCCCTGCTCTCTGGGGACGGGCGATCGATAGTGCGCACGTGCATGAGCTTGCGCTTCAACTCGGGTCCGACGTGCCGTACTTTCTCGGCGCGGGATCTGCGTACGCGCGAGGACGAGGTGAGCTTCTGGAATATTTTACGCTTCAATTGCCCTTTGCCATCTGCGTTTGCTATCCCAACATCCGGCTCTCGACTTCCTGGGCATATTCCGTGGTCGCACCGCAGGGCGGAAGGACTCCGGACCTCCGCGCCATTGTGCAGGCAGGCATCACCGATCCCTCCCTCCTTCGGGAATCGCTCGTCAATGATTTTGAGGAGGCGGTCATTGCTCACCATCCGGAAATCGGCGAATTGAAGGCCTCCCTCCTCAGGGCCGGCAGCCTCTTCGCTTCGATGTCCGGCAGCGGTTCCTCGGTCTACGGATTGTTTTCCGATGTGTCCGGCGCGGAAGAAGCGGCCCGTGCCTGCCGTACCCGCGGCCACCGGGCATTCGTTACACCCCCCGGGTTCGGAGTATAGCGGATTGCAACTCCACCTCCCATTGGATATATTGCATCACCGATCAACTTTCCCGCCCCCCGCCCTGTGACCCCTTCCCGGCAACACACGATCCCTTTCTGGCAATGGTCCATGACCGTTACGCTGGTCATGGTGCACACTTCCGCGGGGCTCGCAACGCCGCTCGCGGGATCGTTCACGGGATCCGCCGCAGGGGATACCCTCAGGACGGGAGCGCGGGTGGACTCTACGGCAACTCCTCTCCCCGATTCCACAGGCCGGATGAGCACGCCTTCTCTTGTCGGAACGATTGACCGGACCCTCACACGGGCATTTGTCCGGACCCGGGACGATCTTCACTGGATCGATTTCCGCTCCCTGGGCGACATTCTTGAGACCTTCCCCGGGGGATTGACGAGAAACCAGCAGGGGGAGGGGCAGTACCACCAGATCACGTTCGACGGGTCCGACTGGCGCGGCATCGCATTTATGGCGAACGGGAGACCGCTGAACGACCCTGCAACGGGGATCTATAACATGTATCTGTTCACGCCCGAATACGCGGACCGTGTTGAGGTCGTGACCGGGCCGCGGGCGTTCCTGTACGGATTCAACGCAGCGGGCGGGGCCGTCAATCTTGTCACGAAGAATTACAACAGCAACAAGCCCTTCACCAAGCTCGACTATTCCGAAGGCGCGTACGGGTATGCATTCGCCGACGGGACGTTCAGCCAGAACATCTCGCGCAGGGTCAATGTCACGTTCGGCTTTCAGCATCAGGCGACTGACGGCCGGTTCACCAACAGCATCTATGACGGCTGGATTTCCCGCGCGAAAATCCGCACCATGATTTCCCCAACCCTGAACCTCATCCTCGCCCACACGTATGCCTCAACGCACACAGGCCTGAACGGGGGGATTGACCTGACGGCCTCGGGATCCGCACATGCATTTGACAGGATACAGGCGGTCGTACGGAACCCCGACGCATACGAGAAGAACTCCCGGCACGACGCCGAC
>JBGPYM010000310.1:0-3304 GCA_041493205.1 Bacteroidota bacterium | reverse complement strand
TTCGCTGTACGGGATGTACCGGATGACGGGTGCCGCCGCGCAATACTGAACAAGCGATTCCTGAAGGAAGGGGCAGTGATTGGTGCTCGGGCTCTCCTCATGATGTTGCTTTGCGGCCGGGCAATGGATGTACTCCGCAGAGGAGCATCGTTCGGCTCCCTGCTGACCGGGTCCCCGTGTGATCATCTTGCGGTAGGCGGAGGCCCGGCAGAACTTTACCTGTGCTTCACGTAGGAATGGGCAGCGCACGGTAGAGTCCCCTTTAAGGGATGAGTTGGTCAATGAGTGGAACGTTGAACGTCCTTCGCTTCGTCGGTACCTGCCTTCCGTCCGGTGGGCCGGTCCAGCCGCTCGCCGCCATCGGCCATGGTGAGCCCCAGTTCCGGGTGCGCAAACGCGTGGTCGTCGGCATGAACGGTTGCGCGCACGCGGGAGCGGACACGCTGAAGGACTTCACGGAAGACGACGGACACGACGGCAACGATGCAAATCAGGGTGACGGCGCCGAGCGCGATGTTGGTCGTGTTCAGCCAGAAAGTCTCGGGATCAGTCGGATCGAACATTGGAGGATCTCCTTGTGTGAGGATCGAGGGTGTGCTTCAATCGCTCTGCAGGCACTTCGGGCACGCAAGAGGCAAACGCCGTGCCCTGCGTGGGCCGGACCTCACAACTCTGCAGCCGGCAGAGGATTGGGGGGATCTCCGGCGTGGTACCTGCCGGAGGGAAGAGGGTGATTTGTGTAGGGGAATCCCACACGCCGTGTTGGAAAAACCCACACACATGCATCCATGCCGGATTCTCCCGCAGGGCCCCCCATTGCCACGATTCTGCCGCGATGCATGATTCTCAGATTCCCCCATGTTGAATTTCACCACAGAACGGTTGTCGGGGAACCTGGTGCTCAAAAAATGAGGGCCGCGGAGGTAAGGGGAGATCGTTGTGTGATTTGAAGTTACGCGTGATGGCACATCGGCGGGGCGCACCGCGATGTCTGGCATGGAGGGTGCCGTTATTCCAGACAATTACCTGCCGAGGTGAGACCCGATGAAATTTCTGTCAGAATTGATGCCGAGGAAACTGTCGCAGAAGATGATCATCTCCCTGACGATCATCCTGCTCGTCGTCGGCTCAGTGTCCGCATACATGCATGTAAAAACGCAGCAGGCGCAATTACTCGAGGCGATGGTCCTTGGCGCCGACCGTCTCTCCGGCAGCATTGCAAGCGCCACCTGGCACTCGATGCTTGCGGATCAGCGCGAAGCCGCCTACGGCATCATGCAGACGATTGCCCTGAAACAGGGAATCAACCGGATCCGGATTTTCAACAAAGAAGGGCGGATCATGTTTTCAACCTCCCGCGCGGACACGGGGCAGGTCGACAAGGACGCCGAGGCATGCTCGATGTGCCATTCCTCGCTCACGCCCCTGGTCAAGGTCGATGCTCCCTCGCGTGCACGTGTGTTCAGGGGGGCCGACGGGAACCGCACGCTGGGGATGGTCACTCCCATCTATAATGAACCGTCCTGCAGCGACGCCGATTGTCATGCTCACCCCCGTTCGATGACTGTGCTCGGTGTTGTTGATGTCTCCATGGATCTGCGTCATATCGATGACGAAGTCGACGGAGTCCGGCTGCGCGTGTTCCTTATCACGTCGTCGCTGGTCATCCTCATGAGCATCTTCATCGTGCTCTTCACCCGGCATTTCGTGGACGCGCCGATCAAGAAACTGATCGAAGGAACGCGCGCGGTCAGTGCAATGGATCTCGACACACCGGTTGCGATCGATTCCAGTGAAGAACTCGGCGAGCTCGGACTTTCATTCGACGCGATGCGGCAGCGTTTGAAGGGGGCGCTTGCTGAAAATGCAAGATTCATGCAGGAACTGGAGACGAAAGTGGAGGAACGTACCCGTCAACTGAACGTTGCCAACCGGAAGCTCCTGCAAACCGACCGCATGGCCTCGCTCGGCCAGCTTGCCGCCAGCGTGGCGCACGAGATCAATAATCCCCTCTCCGGAGTACTGAACCTGTCGATGCTCCTTCAGCGCATTGTGAAAGACACGGGCATTCCCCCCGACCGTCTGCCGGAGTTCCGACGCTATCTTGCCCAGGTCGTCCAGGAGACCGCGCGCGTTGGACGTCTCGTTCAGGATCTCCTTGCGTTTTCGCGCCGCTCCAAACCCCAGCAGACAAGTATCGATCTGAACGCCCTCGTGAGTACGACGATCAGCCTGCTGGACCACAAGCTCAAATTGATGAACGTCACGGCCGAATTGCATCTGGACCCCCAGCTTCCCCGCATCCGGTGCGACGGATCGCAGATGCAGCAGGTGTTGATCAATCTCATCATGAATGCCGCTGAGGCGGCACAGGTGAAACCTGAAGGGCGGATCTCTGTCTCCACACGCCTGAACAGTGAGGCCGGGGAACTTGTCCTGGCGGTCACGGACAACGGAGACGGGATTCCGCCCGAGTACAGGGCGAGGATTTTTGAGCCGTTTTTCACGACGAAAGGTGAGGGGAAGGGGGTCGGCCTGGGCCTCGCCGTCGTCTACGGCATTGTCGAGGCGCACCGGGGGAGTATAGACGTCGAAAGCGACAACGGCGCCGGCACGACATTTACGGTTCTTCTCCCGCTGACGCCGGACCCCGCACGGAACGGCGGGGCGAAAGTATCCACACCGGCGCGCGGATGAACCCGCTCTGCATCCTGCGGCTCGGCCCCGTGGAGGCCGAGGTGCTGGACGCCCTCGAAGGAGGACTCTGGCGCGCATTCGGATGCGATATCACGAGGCTGGACGGTCAGCAGGAACCGATCTTCGCGTTCGACAGGGAACGGCAGCAGTACAATTCGCACATGGTGCTGCGTGAAGTGGCGGCGAGCCTTCCCCGCGACGCCGCCCGGCTGCTTGCGGTCACGGGTGTTGACTTGTTCATTCCCATGCTCAGCTTTGTATTCGGTCAGGCACAGGTGGGGGGCGCCGCGGCGCTCATTTCCGTGGCGCGGCTCCGGCAGGATTTCTACGGTGTACGTCCGAACCCGCGCCTCACGTGCCTCCGCGCCGTGAAAGAAGGAATTCATGAAATCGGGCATACGCTCGGCCTTCCGCACTGTTCGGACCGGCGGTGCCCCATGTCGCTTTCAAACTCCATCAGACAGGTGGATGAAAAAAGCGACGAGCTGTGCGGCAACTGTTCCATCAGAATGCAGGTAGTCCTCAAATCACTCCGCGCGGGCGAACCCCCTGCGGGCGTACTGGAGAACATACGATGAAAACACACTGGCACATCCTGGTCGTCGAT